>JABDFN010000006.1 GCA_013286485.1 Bacteroidota bacterium | reverse complement strand
CAAAAAAGCGCTACCGATAATAAAGGCGATCGATAAATAGTGTCGTTTATAAGTCATATGATTGATATAATAGGTAGATAAATATAGGACAAAAAAATCCCCCGAATTCGGGGGGATCACAAATATCATTTAAAAAATTTATTGTTTATTAAATTTCCTCGTGGCTACCAGATTACCATCAGCATTCAAAAGTCTCAAGAAATAAACACCTGCAGGTAAATTATCAATACCCAGGTTGGCGCTATTACCAGACACCTTATATACATTTACTGCTTTGCCAATAATGTTATAAATAGCTATGGTTTTAATGCCGGCGTTATCACTGAAAATAACATTAACGTCATTTACAGCTGGGTTAGGATATATAATAACATCGTCATCTCTTTTTACAATGGTTGTTACACCTGTTGCAACATGCTTGATAATAAAAGTGGTTGTTTTAGTAAAACCAGTCGCGCTGTCTTTCAGACTTACTGTTACATAATGTGTACCAACACTCGCAACTGCAAAATTATTTACTAAGTGAAATTCACCACCGCCACCGGGAGCATAATCAAGGGAATGAAATGTAAGTCCGGAACTGGTACTGCTGTTCCACATAGCGCCACTTCCGTTTGCATAACATAAATGATTGTCACATATACTTAAATTGGGAAGCCAATCAGAAACCGGGAAATCTGTAGCAATTACTTTCCAATCTATTGCAATATTGCCCGAAGTAGTATTTGTTATTAGTGCATCATACCATGCAGCATTCCCTGACCATCCTGTTATAGTATCGGCATTGGTGAACTGTCCCCATGAAATATTGGCAAAGCCCAAAGCACACAATAAAAAAAGTATAATTTTTCGCATCTGTAACTATATTTCTTGCTTTGCAAATTAATCAATATTCCAAACTTACCCAAAAAAAGGGTTGAACATATTGTTAAAATTGATACTTCGAGTGAGATATTCTTATTTCGTACATTGCTTACAAATCATAATAAAACAAGCATATCACATGTTTCGCAGAATTAAATTGGGTCTGGGAAAAACAAGAGGTTTTTGGACTGGTGTAGTATTGGCTGGGAGTGTCTTTCTTTTTATAAACTCAACATCACCATCTGATTCTTATTTTGAAGTAGCAAAGAACCTGGACATTTTTGCAACCCTTTGCAAAGAACTTAACACCTATTATGTAGATCCTATAGAGCCCGGCAGTTTAATAAAAACGGGTATAGATGCAATGCTTGATAATCTTGACCCCTATACTAATTACATAACTGAGTCTGAAATAGAAGAATATGAATTTCAAACTACAGGAAAATATGGAGGTATAGGTGCTACCATGCATAAAAAAGGGGAAGATATTTATGTGGGAGATGTATATGAAAATAGTCCGGCACAAAAGGCGGGATTACATCCGGGAGATTTGATCATCTCTATTGACAATCAGGTTATCAGGTCTAAAACAATAGATGATATAAGCGTATTGTTAAAAGGCTCTCCCGGTACACAAGTGATCATACAGGTAAAAGATGCCTTTAGCGGCACTATTTCTAATAAAATGATAACAAGGGGCGAGATAGAATTGTCAAGTGTTCCTTATGCAGGTTTATATGGCAAAGCCAATAATATTGCCTATGTAAAACTTACGCAATTTACAGACGGCTGCAGCAGGCAATTGAAAATGGCATTAGATAGTTTGAAGAAAGTACAACCCCAATTAAAAGGTGTTATACTTGATTTGAGGAGCAACCCGGGCGGTTTATTAAATGAAGCAGTAAGCACATGCAACTTGTTTGTTGATAAAGGACAGTTGGTAGTGAGTACGAAGGGAAAATCTGCAGAGCTGGATAAAGATTATAAAACACCCGATGTGGCATGGGATATGGAAGTACCTGTAACAGCACTTGTTAATCATTCTTCTGCATCGGCATCAGAGATTGTATCCGGAACATTGCAGGACCTTGACAGGGGAGTGATCATTGGCGAACGCTCTTACGGGAAAGGCCTGGTGCAAAATGTACGACCGCTTGGCTACAACGCCCGTTTAAAACTTACAACGGCAAAATATTATACACCAAGTGGACGATGTATACAGGCTATAGATTATTCTCATCGCAATGCAGATGGAAGCGTAGGGAATGTACCTGATTCCATGAAAAAAGCATTTAAAACAAAAGGTGGAAGGATTGTGAAAAGCGGTGGTGGCATAGAGCCCGATGTAGTATTGAAACAAGAATCAATTAGCAGGTTAATAGTAACGTTATACACAAAAAACTACTTCTTTGATTATGCTACTGGTTATGTGCTTAATCATCCTACTATACCATCCGCAAGTGATTTTTCTTTAACAGATAATGAATATGAACTGTTTGTAAAGTGGCTACAGAATAAAGATTACACTTATAGCACGGAAACAGATGAGTCTTTGGATTCGCTGAAGTCAACAGCAATAAGAGAAAAATATTATGATGATATAAAAACAGAATTTGCCGTATTGCAATCAAAATTAGGACACAATAAAAAGCAGGATTTTATAAAATACAAAGATGATATAAAACACACGCTTGAGAACGAGATAGTGTCAAGGTATTATTTTCAAAGAGGGCGTATAGCACAAAGCCTCAGGAATGATAAGGATGTTGCAAAAGCGATAGAGATACTTGAAAACCCAACTGAATACCAAGGGTACTTAAAAAAATAAGTAAGCTTTTATGCTTCTATCTTTTCTTCGCTGTCTTCTTTTTCTTTTTCTATTTTACCTCTTCTAAGCGGGTTCGCGGTATTAGCTGCGTACTCCCGGCGTTGTTTTAGAAGATCAATAGCACTGTACACAGCTTCCCGAAAAGAGTCGGGATCAGCTATGTTTTTACCGGCAATATCAAAAGCTGTACCATGATCGGGAGATGTACGAATAATAGATAGCCCTGCAGTATAATTAACCCCATGTCCCTGCGCCAATGTTTTAAATGCCACCAACCCCTGATCGTGATACATGGCAAGCACAGCGTCAAAGTTGGTATAGCTGCCCCGTGCAAAAAATGCATCTGCACTAAATGGACCATACACCAGGTGCCCTTGTTGCTGATACAGTTCAATTACTGGCTTTATTATCGTTTGTTCCTCACCACCTATATGGCCATCGTCGCCGGCATGTGGGTTGAGTCCAAGTACTGCTATCTTCGGTTTATCAATACCAAAATCTTTTATTAAAGTGTCTCGAAGAATATTCAGTTTTGATTGTAACAATTCCTTCGTAATAGTAGCTGTTATTTTCGCAACCGGTATATGTTCAGTAGCCAGAGCAACTTTTAGCGATTCGTTGTAAAGCAACATTAATACATCTTTCGCGTTGAACTTTTCTTTAAAAAAAGGAGTGTGACCTGTGTAAGGGAAATCTGGAGTTTGCGTATTGGCTTTGTGAATAGGGGCGGTAACAATTGCATCGAGTTGCCCATCCTTCAAACATTGAGCAGCTACCATTAATGAGCGAATAGCATACTTACCTGCAGGCTCAGTAAGTGTACCAGGTTGCAGTGGTACTTCTTCTTCCCAGCAGTTAAAAATATTTACTTGCCTAGTGTTGAGCTTGCTAAGGTCTTTAGTGCTGTTAAAATTAAAGGGTTGCTCTGTTACTATTCGACGATAATAATTGATTATTTTATTGGAAGCAAATACAACCGGGGTACATATATCCAACATGCGATTGTCAGAAAAGGTTTTTATGATTAGTTCAGTGCCGATACCGTTCAAATCGCCGGTGGTAATGCCAATTATAGGTTTTTCATTGCTCATATTAAGCCTGGCTTTTTATAATTTTCACTCAATTATACAATATACAAATTACGCGCTTTAAAGTTAGTTTTTGCCGTATTGCAAAAGGAAATCTATAAGCATGCGCATACCATAGCCTGTTCCGCCAACAGGTTGATATCCCTTTTTTGATGTGTAAAAAGATACACCTGCAATGTCAAAATGCATCCACGGATAATCGGTAAAGTGTTGTAAAAATTTTCCTGCAGTTATAGCGCCACCGGTAGGCCCGCCAACATTTTTTATATCGGCAATATCAGATTTTATTTGGTCACCATATTCATCCCATAACGGGAATTCTACCAGGCGTTCATATTGTCTTTGCCCGCTTGCTGCAAAAGCCTGCTTTGTTTTATCATCGGCAGTACCCATACAAACAATGCCGTGTTCGCCAACTGCTGCAGAAGCCGCACCTGTCAGCGTTGCAAAATCTATCACTAATTCGGGTTTATAACGCTTAGCCCATTGTAAAGCGTCTGCTAATAACATGCGTCCTTCAGCATCTGTATTTAATACTTCAACTGTTGCACCGCTATACATCTTTATTATGTCGCCGGGTACATAAGCATTTTCACCGGGTCTGTTATCAGTAGCTGGCACTAATGCTATAATATGTAAAGGCAATTTTAATTTTGATGCGGCATACATTGTTCCTGTAACAAGTGCAGCACCGCTCATATCACTTTTCATGCGATCCATAGAGTTTGCAGTGGGTTTTAATGATAAACCACCGGTATCGTATACAACACCTTTCCCAATAAGTACAATTGGTTTTTTATTTAAAGTTTTAGCAGGTTTGTATTGCATTATAGAAAAGGTAGGTGGGTCTATACTACCACGGTTGACTGCCAATATGCCACCCATTTTTTCTTTTTGAATCCGCGCTTTGTTGAGTACAGTTACTTTAAAACGGGCCTTCTTGCCAAGTGCCTGTATTTCTTTTGCCAATTGTACTGCAGTTAAATAATTCAATGGCTCGTTTACCATTGTTCTTGCAGCATACAATGCATCTGTAATGATTTGCAACTGGCTGATCTCTTTTACAGTAATAGATTGTTTGGTAAAGTGCAGATGCTGCAACGTGTTTGTAAGCTTTTTGGCTTCGGTTCGGTATTTTAAGAATTGATAATTAGCAAGTGCCATGCCCTCAGCGAGATAATAAGCGGCACTGAAAAAATTGCTTAAACTATGAATTGTGACCTCGCTGAGTTTATTTTTATTGATAATAACCTGCAGATCAGCGCCTGCTTTCCTGATCATTTCGCTTGTTTGCCAATCCGTTTTTTTAGACTTTATAAGGTAAATGAATTTATAGCTTTTATATTGGTTTATGCAAGCCAATACTGTTTTATCATCTTTAAACAAGTTTTCTGCGAAAGACAATTCTACTTCAGAAAGGCCGTCTATTTTCTGCAAAGCCTTTATATTGTCTATGATATAAATAATTGTTTTCGAAGGGCGCTGTACTATATTGAATTCCATACTTTCTTTATTAGAACCGGCAGCAAAGGTAATTTGATAAATTGATAAGTGGAGAAGTGGCTTTACATTTGCAAGATGCAATACACGTTAAAGAAAAGCCTTGGGCAACATTTTTTGCACGATGAAAATATGTGCAGGAAAATTGTATTGCAAATGCAACACAGGCAGGGAATGAATTTGTTAGAGATAGGGCCCGGCGCCGGAGCACTAACAAAGTACCTGGTAGAGTGGGAAGACATAGCATATAAAGCAATAGAAATAGATAAAGAAAAGGTTGAATACTTGTATAAAACGTTCCCCGGGTTAAAAGATAAGATCATATTGCAAGATATACTTAAAGCGAATGCACCTTTTAATACTATGTTTAATATTATTGGTAACTTCCCTTATAATATATCATCGCAGATATTATTTAAGATATTAGAATGGGAACCTCAGGTAGAAGAAGTGATTGGTATGTTTCAAAAAGAAGTAGCACAACGCATTGCTGCTCCACCCGGCTCAAAAACCTATGGCATTTTAAGTGTATTGATACAGGCATTCTTTAAAGTAGAATATTTGTTTGATGTGCATGAAAAATGTTTTACACCACCACCTAAAGTAAAAAGTGGTATCATACGAATGGTCAACGCAAAAAACCCTTTTGGTATTAATAACAGGGAGAAGTTTTCGTTATTAGTTAAAACGGCGTTTAATCAAAGGCGCAAAACATTAAGGAATGCTTTGAAAAGCATTTTACCGACAGCAGCACTTGCTGACCCTATTATGAGTAAAAGAGCAGAACAATTATCTGTTGCTGATTTTGTAGCATTGCATAAGCAATATTATTTTTAAGTATAAAACACATTCATTGAATAAAGGAAAAGTATTGATAGCAGCACCTGTGCATGCTGTTCTTACAGATGGTTTGCAACTCGCAGGCTATGAGTGTACGGTGTATGAGCATATAATTCAAGCTACAGCTATTGAACTTATAAAAGATTGTGTTGGTGTTATTACATCTACAAGGTTGCAACTGAATAAAGAACTTATTGATGCTGCACCTAAGTTGAGGTGGATAGGAAGAATGGGCTCAGGTATGGAAGTAATAGATATGGAATATGCGTTACAAAAAAATATCGCGTGTTTTAGCAGCCCGGAAGGCAATAGTAACGCTGTGGCAGAGCATGCTTTGGGTATGTTGCTTGCTTTGAACAAACGTATAGTATGGAGCGATAAACAAATAGAGAATGGAATTTGGGAACGCGATAATAACAGGGGTACGGAATTAGAGGGGAAAACAATTGGTATCATTGGTTTTGGACATACCGGCAGAGCTTTTGCAAAAAAATTAGCAGCCTTTGATATGCAAATATTAGCATATGATAAGTATAACTTTAATAGTATACCGGATTATGTGCAATTATGTAATGATTTAGACCCTATATATGCACAAGCAGATATAATTAGTTTTCATGTACCACTACAGAAGGATACTATCCATTATTTTAATGACAAATTTATTAAGAACATGAGCAAGGCTTTTGTTCTGATTAATACGTCTAGAGGATTAGTGGTAAATACAAAAACTTTGTTAAATGGTCTGGAGGATGGAAAAGTAACAGGAGCCTGTTTAGATGTAGCGGAAGAGGAACCCTTGGAAAAAATGAGTGGAGAAATGAAAAAAATATTACATAAAATAGTTTCGATGCCACAAACAGTAGTAACTCCACATATTGCAGGATATAGCAAGGAAGCTTTGTATAAGATGAGTAAAATATTATTAGAAAAGGTATTAAAATAACAGATGATAACAAAAATATTTTGTTAAGATTTTTAACAGAAGTGTTTATCTTTACCCCTCATTTGGTTAATAAAATTCTAACGCAGGATATGATACGTACACTACGCTATCTTTTAGTGTTGCTGATTTGTGGTATTTCCATTTCAGCTTTTGGACAAAATGCTCCCGGAGAGCTTACAGGTGTTGTACTCGATAATAAAGGGGAACCCGTAATCGGTGCTATAGTTTCTGTATCGCAGGGCGGAATACCCAAAGGCGGTGCACCTACTGATGTTGATGGTAGATTTTCTATTAAACCGATTGATGCAGGGCGTTATGATGTTGCAGCTTCATTCATAGGCTACAAGAAGTATATAATTACAGGTGTAATAGTAAACTCTGATAAAACTACAGGTTTGAAGTTTACATTAGAAAGTGCTACCGATCTGAAAGAAGTAACTGTAATATCTTACAAAGTACCATTGGTTGACTCATTTTCTCCTGGCCCTACAACTACTTATGGTTCTGAGCAAATTGAAAAATTACCAACCCACGATGTATCTACAGTAGTTGGATATTCTGCTGGGGTTTACAATGCCAGGGGAAATTTATCCGTTCAGGGTTCGCGTCCGGGCGGTAACCAAATAATTGTAGATGGTGTGCAAACAAGTGGTTCCAGTTATAATTTGCCTGTAGGCTCTATAGACCAGATAGAAGTAATGCCTTCAGGTATATCAGCAAAATATGGTAACCTGACAGGTGGTGTTATTAGCGTGGTTACAAAAGGGCCATCTCCAAAGCTTGCAGGTGGTGTTTCTGCAGAACATTCTGTTGACGGGTTTAATAATAATTTATTGAATTTTAACCTCACAGGGCCGCTATATAGCAAAAAAATAGATAGTAACGGCACCAAAAAGCCTGTAATAGGATTCTTTTTAGGGGGAGACTATTATTATAATAGAGATGCAGCACCATCTTTTACAGGTTATTATGTAGCAAAACCTGATGTGTTGTCAAATTTGAGGCAAAACCCGCTTACAATAGTTCAGGACGCAAATGGTAACGCAGTGTATAAATATTCTACGGAATATGTTACTACTGACCAATTAGATCATACTAAAGCAAATCCAAATTCATTAAGTAAGGCAATTAACTTAACGAGTAAGCTTGATTTTCGCTTACCTAATAACCTGATATTAACAGCAGGTGGTACATTAAATTATGCAAATAGCCAGGTTGGTTCCAGGAGTTTTTCTTTATTTGCACCTGAGGCAACTCCTGAAATTTCAGGATATACTGCACGAGGCTGGATAAGGTTCACTCAAAAATTTGGAAATAATAAATCGGATAGTGGTAATAGAAAGAGTATCATATCTAATGCATATTACACATTACAGGCAGATTATCAACTGGACCACTCGGAAGTGCAGGACCCAAGATTCAAGCACAATATTTTTGATTACCTGTACTTAGGTAAATTCTCACAAATAACCCAACCTATATATGGACTCGGAAATGATTCTGCCAGCGGAAACCGCCCCGGTATCATCTACTTTGGACAAAACCCAACTGGAGTTACTTTTGACAGGTCCGAGCTGAATCCGAACCTCGCCAATTATACTTCAGAGTATATGAATACTACAGGAACCCCACCTACCAGTTATAATACTATAAGAAATAACCGTTCCCTTGTAAATGGTGATGAGCCGGCTGCAACCTACGGATTATGGGCGAATGTTGGTACAGCGCTAAGCGGGTATAGTGTTGCCAGGAACGATCAGTTCTCACTCTCTGTTGATGCATCATTTGATCTGCAAACAGGGAAAACAAAACATTCTATAGAATTTGGTTTGTATTATCAGCAGCGTATACAAAGACAGTATGTAGTCAATGCAAATATTGACGGGGCTACACAATCTTTATGGTCATTGATGTATCAGCTTACAAACAGGCATATAGGTCTTGATAAAACTAATCCTATATTTATTGTAGGTGGTAAACAGTATACCTTAGCAGATCTTAATGCGGGGCTGGTAAATCCAAGTGCTACGGATACGATTACCTATAATTATATAGCCAATCCCGCAACACAATCAACCTTTGACAGAAACCTGAGAAAGAAACTGGGATTGAACCCTGATGGTACTGACCAGATAAATATTTACGGACTCGATCCAAGCACTTTTTCTATAGGTATGTTTTCACCTGATGAATTGCTGAACAGTGGTAACCCATATGTTACTTACCAGGGATATTCTCCAACTGGACAACTGCTTTCAGGACAGGTTAACTTCAACGATTTCTTTACACAAAAAGATGCTAACGGAAATTATACCCGTCCAATAGGCGCTTTCAGGCCTAATTATACAGCAGGGTATATTTTAGACCGTTTCCAGATAAAACATATATTGTTCAATGTGGGTGTTCGTTTTGAAAGATATGATGCAGCAAATAAGGTATTGAAAGATCCTTACTCATTGTATGCTGAGAAAACAGTGAGCCAGTTTGGTGGGGATCATCCTTCTAATATTGGTGGGGATTATATAGTATATGTTGATGATAACACATCTAACAAGCCGAATGTAATTGGTTATCGCAGCGGCGATAATTGGTATGATCCTAATGGTAATTATGTAGAGGATCCGAAAGTTCTGAAAAATTATAGTGGTGGCCGCGATCCTCAGCCTGCTCTTGTTGATAATATTAAAATTACAGATCCCGGGTATCAACCTAATAGCTCGTTCACGGATTACACACCAAAGGTGAATGTGTTGCCACGCTTATCATTCTCTTTCCCGGTATCTGATATTGCGTTGTTTTATGGACACTATGATATATACAGTAAAAATCCTGATCCGGCATACGTAATAACAACACCGTATGATTACTATTATATCAACCAGAATTCAAATACAATCATCAATAACCCTGCTTTAAATCCTGAAAGGACATATGATTATGAAATGGGTTTTCAACAAAAAATATCGCAACAATCTGCAGTAACCATATCTACTTTTTACAGGGAGCGTAAGGACATGATACAAGTGCGTCCTTATTTATACGCATGGCCAACAACTTATTATTCTTATGGTAACCGCGATTTTTCTACCACAAAGGGGATGACACTTAAATATGATCTGCGACGTTCGGGCCCTATACAACTAGGAATTGCATATACTTTACAATTCCTGGAAGGTACTGGTACCAGCACTACTTCAACGAATAGCGGTAGTGGCGGGCAGGTATCTAACAGTGGTATATTAGCAAGCTTCCTTGCGGCAGGCTTACCTAATTTACGTTATGTGTATGCTTCTTCATACGATTCACGCCATAATGTTACTGTTAATATAGACTATCGTTATTTTGATAAAGAAGGCCCTATAGTTGGGGGAAAACATATATTTCAGAATGCCGGTATTAACATAGTAGTAGGAGCAAGAAGCGGCGAACCATATACAATATCATCAACACCTGATCCAAGTAATCACCAGATTGTTGGTGTGTTAAACGGAGCACGCTTACCATGGCACTTTGGTATGGATCTGAAACTGGATAAAGACTTTTCTATAAAAGGTATCTCTTTCAGAAGAGCACCGGCTGCTAATGCAGACGGCACACCGGCTTCTGTAAAACATGCCAAGAAGTATACCGTCAATGGTTACGTATTGGTTAAAAATGTGTTGAATATTCAGGATATAACATCCGTGTATTCTTATACAGGTAACCCGCAGGATGATGGATATCTGAGTTCTTCTTACGGAAAACAAAAAATACCTATTGAGACAAGCCCTATATCTTATGTTGACTTGTATAGGTTAGCAATAGCAAGCCCAGGAAATCTGGGTTTGCCAAGACAGATATATTTAGGTATACAATTTAATTTTTAATAAACAGTCAATAACTATATAACTGAAAAGGTTATGATATTCAAGAATAAAAAAGGATTTGCAATTGCTATGATTTCCGCAGGTCTGATGGGTGTTGCATTGCAATCTAAAGGTGTTCCTAACGTAAGTGCAACAGGCCATCGTGTAGGGCTATTGAGAACTGCTGCAGCATGCCAGCCTGCTACTGCAGCTATAGACCTTGATATTAACAACGTACGTGCACGTTTGATGACGGGCGGGGATATGTGGTGGAACATAGGTTTGGGAAAGGCAGCTTATGAAGTACCAAAAGGTGGCGGAGCAAGCTCACTTTTTGCAGGTTCTTGTTGGATAGGAGGATATGACAAACAAGGACAATTGAAAGTCGCAGCTCAAACTTATCGCCAGGACGGTAACGACTATTGGCCAGGTGCTCTGGAAGCATCTGCAACCCCGGCTATTACTGCCGGTGAGTGCTCTTCATGGGATAGATTTTGGAAAATAAATAAATCTGACGTTCTTGAGTTTTTAACCTTACAAAAGTCTAACCAATCTACCGCTAGTACTACTTATGATGTGGTTAGACAATGGCCGGCACGTGGTAATATAAATGTATTAGATGCAGAGGGTAATTCTTTGACACTGCCTGCTGGAAGGGATTATGCGCCTTTTATAGATGTTAATAATGACCAAGTATATGACCCTAGCAAGGGCGATTACCCTGATATCGTTGGTGACCAATTTATATGGTGGGTATTTAATGATGTAGGTAATATCAAGGAGCAAACCCAAACAGCATCTATAGGGCTTGAAGTGCAGGCAAGTGCATTTGCATATGCAACAAACGACGCTTTGAATAATTGTACTTTTTATAATTATCATATTATTAACAGGGGTGCGCTAACATTAGATAGTGCTACTATCTCCACATGGAGTGATGCAGATCTCGGATGGGCATTTGACGACTTTATCGGCTGCGATACATCAAGAGGCTTAGGCATATTGTATAATGGTACTAATTTCGATGGTGATGGTAGCCCGGGTACTTACGGTGCCCGCATACCTATGGTTGGTGTAGACTTTTTTAAGGGTCCTAAAAAACAAGTGCCTGATCTCCAACACCCGGGAAAGACCAAAGACTCAATCCTTACAATGACCGTATTTGATTATTATAATAATGACTTTACAGATATAGGTAACCCTACAAATGGATTGGAGATATACAATTACATGACAGGTTCTTTGAGAAAAGGTGAAAGATTCTCAAACGACTGGAATGGTACAGCTGGTTCTCAATCCAGGGGTTATGGTAAAGGGCCTATTGTAAAAGCTGTTTTTTATGGAGACCCGGAACCTTCTTCTAATACTTGGTCTGAGTGCGTATGTGGAAACCTGCCGGGAGATCGTCGCTTTATTCACTCATCCGGTCCGTTTACATTAACTGCCGGTGATTTTGAAGATATTACTATCGGTGCAGTATGGACACCTAATGTAGGTGGCTGCCCTAATACTTCTTTTAAATCGTTGCGCGCTGTAGATGATCAGGCTCAGGCGTTGTTTGACAATAATTTTAAGACAATATCAGGACCTGAAGCGCCGCGTTTGGTAGTAAGAGAGCTTGACAGAAAATTGGTCTTCTATATGGAAAATGACCCTGCCAGCAATAATTATAAAGAACAATATGGATATAGGCTTGATTCTGCTAAATATCGTTCTGCGTCTGTAAAGGCAAAGAATGTAAAATCTGCAGATTCTCTATACCAATTTGAAGGATATAGGGTATTCCAGTTGGCTAACAGTTCGGTAACACCTGCCCAGATATTTGATGCCACAACCGGAGAAGTAGATCCTACAATGGCAAAAGAAGTATTTAAATGCGATATTAAGGATGGCGTAAAACAAATAGTGAATTACACAAAGAATAGTGATGTTTCAGATACTACTTATGTGCCTTCTATAAAGGTTATAGGAAATGACAGCGGTATACAGCATAGTTTCTCAACTAACCAGGATCTTTTTGCATCTGGCAATGATAAAATTCTGGTGAATTATCGTACATATTATTATGTTGCAATAGCATACGCCTACAATAATTTTTCCGGATTTGATTCCAGGCATCCGGATTCATCTCAGGATGTAGCTTACCTTGGCAGTGACCACGGAGCAGGCAGCACGCCTTTAACAGTAGTTGTTGCAATGCCTAACCCTGCTAATGGTAACATGGGTAATACATTGAATACCGATTACGGCAGTGGAATAGTTATAACTCGTATAAAAGGAGTAGGAAACGACGGTAATGTGATAGAAATGACAGATGAATCTGAAGATACAGCGTTGAGTTTAAGTTCTGGATATATTGCTGCAAATGCCCAATATAAAGCAAGTCAATCACCAGTAAATATAAAGGTGATTGACCCGATAAATGTGGTGGCTGCAGATTGGGAATTGTATATACGTACTGCTACGACATATGATAGTGTAGGTAAACATTATGACCCTAATATTGGATTAAACACGGGTATAGATGCAAACCGTGGTATAAAATCAGATTCAGGTTCCTGGATGATCGTTGCACATACAAGTGCTATTACCCCCGATACTATTTACAGTGAGAAAAATCTGACACTTGAAAATGAACAGATACTGGAAAAGTATGGGATCTCTGTAAATATTAAACAAGTATCCCGTGCCGGTGATTCTCAAAGATCAGGTAATGGGTACATTACATCCAGCCTCATTTTTGCAGATACATCTTTACCATGGTTGGCCGGTGTACCTGACCAAGATGGAGTGAACCTGTTGAACTGGCTTAGGAATGGTAAAGTAAACCTTACTGATACTTCTGTATACTGTGATTTCTTCCCTGTTCAAACCTATGACACTATGCAGGCATACAGCGGGTTGATACCAAATAATTCATTAGCAACAGGTTCATGGGGCCCTTATGCATTAGGCGCTACCAGCCCTTATGCTTATCGTAATGGTTCTTCAAATGCCTCGCCTTGCGGATTTACTGTAACATTAAAGGGAACTGAATTAGGAAGGCTGAGATATTTATTCACCATGAAGCTTGTCATTACATCCGATAAAACCAAATGGTCTAAATGTATTGTATTTGAGGAGCAGGAAGACCCTGCATTAGCTCAAGGCGGCGCAGCAAAATTTACTATCAGAAACCATGCGGGCTGGACAGGTAATACTGATGCAAGTGGTAATCCTGTGTATTCTACAGATCCTAATGACAATGGTACCTCCTGGTTCCCTGGTTATGCTATCAATGAAGAAACAGGTGAGCGTGTTAATATAATATTTGGTGAGGACTCATGGATGAAAACGGATAACGGAGCGGATATGATATGGAACCCCACAAAAACTATGTTGAATCCATATACATCGGATATAGTATTTGGAGGTAAGCATTATATATACGTAACAAATACCCGTTACGATGGAGATGCTGGTATGAAGAGTGTGCTTTTGGGGAATAACTCACTTTCCAAAACAGCCCAGTACGAAACAATACAGTGGGTAGGTGTTCCATTGTTAAGTCCTACTGGCAAACTTCTACCACTCAGCCAGGGCTTGATACCAACAGATGCTACTATAAGGATTAATATAAATTGCCCATATGGCATATATCAACCACTAAAGGTTCCAATTACAGGAAATCCTTATCAGTCAACAGCAAATACAGATACTGCAAAGAATCTGGCATTACCATATTATACATTTACGACCAAAGGCTTGGCGCCGACTCCAATATCTGATGCAACTGATAAAAGTAGTTTGTTAAATAGGATATTTGCAGTACCTAACCCGTATTATGGTTATTCCGGCTATGAAAGTAATAGACTCGATACACGTGTGCGTATCATTAACCTGCCTGCGAAAGCTACTGTTAATATATACTCGTTGGATGGTACGCTTGTGCGTACATTAAGTAAGTCAGATCCGAGCGTTTCTTATATTGATTGGGATATTAGAAATTCTGTTGGACTTACAGTAGCAAGCGGTATGTACCTGATGGATGTAAAAGCAGATGGTATAGGTGAAACAGTACTCAGGTGGTTTGGTTCTTTGAGACCGATAGATTTGACACAATTTTAAAATTAATATGCGGATAGCATAACGCTATTCTTGTTATAAATACTTTAGAATGATGATTATGAAAAAAGTTGTTATTACAGCCGTGTTAGCGGTAAGTATTTTGAGCTTTACGCAATTTGCGTATGCGGGAAATAAAGACCGTTCCGGTCAGGCAGGTGCAACAGAGATGTTGATCAATCCCTGGGGGCAAAGTACTGGTGTATTTGGAATGAACGTTGCATGTGCTTCAAGCATAGATGCGTTGAAAACCAACGTTGCCGGTCTTGCTAACGTAGATAATACAGACATAGGCTTTTCTCATGTTATTTATCTTACTAATTCGCAGGTAACTATTAATAACATAGCTATTGCACAAAGATTAGGCAATAAAGGTGTATTGGGAGTAAACGTAATGTCTATGGGGTTTGGCGATATTACTGTTACAAATGATCTGAATCCCGAAGGTTCCGGAACTTACAGACCGCAATTTTTGAATTTTGAAGTAGGCTTTGCAAAAGAATTTTCTAATAGTGTACGTGCAGGTTTTGCTGCAACGTTCATTAATGAACAGCTTACATCTATTCATGCAAATGGAGCTGCATTTGAAGGTGGCGTACAGTATGTAACAGGAGCAAGAGATAATTTTCATTTTGGTATCACACTTAGGAATATAGGAACAAATATGCGTTTTCAGGGAACAGGATTTACTGTAAATGGAGAAGCACCTGAAAATACGTATACTATTTCTGAGAACACACCTGCTGATAAGTTCCCATTACCTACTTATTTAGCCATTGGTGCATCCTACGATTTCTATCTTGATGAAGGACATCTGAAAGGTCCTGATGATAAACCAAAGCATAGGCTTACAACTATGTTCTGCTTTACATCTAATTCATTTAATAATGATTACCTCGGCGGCGGGCTTGAATATTCTTTTAAAGATATGTTTATGGTTCGTGCAGGATATCGTTATGAAAATGGCATTGGTACTGCTACCAGCACTACTATGTACACAGGATTGGCAACAGGCATTACAGTTCAAAAACAAGTGGGCGATAAAGGCCCTATGCTCGCAATAGATTATTCATATAGGCCTACCCAAAAGCCAAGCAATGGAGTACACGTGTTTACCGTTAGGTTTATGCGTAAATAATAAAAAATTAGTATTTTTGTTAAACACAACGCTTCTTATATCAAGGAGGCGTTGTATTTTTTTCTGTTATCTTAATAAATAATAGTGTTTTTATGCCTGAATTAAATTATGTAACAAAGGAAACTTTGCAGCAGATGAGAGAGGAATTGAGCAAGCTTAAAACCGCTGGTCGTGCAGAAATAGCAAGACAAATTGCAGATGCCCGGGAAAAAGGAGATTTAAAAGAAAATGCTGAATATGATGCAGCCAAAGAAGCCCAGGGGCATCATGAAGCTAAGATCGCACAATTAGAATCCATAATTGTGTCTGCACGTATCGTAGATACAAAAAACATTGACACAAGCAAAGTTTCTATATTAAGCAAAGTAAAGGTCACAAACCTGAATACTAAAAAAACAGTAGAATACCAGATAGTATCTGAAAAAGAAGCAGATTTGAAAACGGGTAAAATTTCTATGACTTCACCAATTGGCAAAGGCCTTTTGGGCAAATACCCAGGAGATATTGCGGAAATTGTTGCCCCGAGTGGGATGTTGAAATTCAGAGTAGAAAGTATATCGATATAACTATGGCCAGTATTTTCTCTAAAATAATAACAGGTGAGATACCTTGTTATAAAATAGCTGAAGATGAGTTTTTTTTTGCCTTCCTTGATATATTCCCTTTACAGGAAGGGCATGTACTGATAGTGCCTAAGCATGAGGTAGATAAGATATTTGATGTAAGTGATGATGTATTGAGCAAATGGCTGGTATTTGCGAAACCAATAGCTAAAGCTATAGAAAAGGCATACGATTGTAACAGATGTGGCATAAGCGTTATCGGTCTTGAAGTACCACATGCCCATATGCACCTGGTGCCAATAAACTCATCAGACGATCTGAATTTTACGCGCCCCAAATTAAAACTGACTGAAGAACAACTCAGATCAGCACAGGAGAATATCCTGAAACGCCTCACCAAATAAATATTAATCTACTGTTGTTGTATGCACTAAACTCCATGCTTGTGGCTTATTGGCAAAACAGGCCTGTGTTTTTGCCCAGGTATCTTTGAACAATGAAGAGAATCGGTAATGATTTAATTGTACTTCCGAAAGCCATATACTGTAAGTAAAAAAGATGGTTGGTTGATGCGCATCTTGCCAGAGTTCTAAATGCGTGCAGCCATCAAAATTTCGTATGAGATGCTTCCTTTCATTAAATAATGCAAGGAATTCTTCAACTCTTTCTTCTGCAAAGGTCATTTGTACAATTCGTACTATCATTCAAACACAATTTTAATGGTATTGTATATCTGATCTTTTTCTTTGTGCAGGCGCAAACCGAGCAGGCTGGCTGCTTTCCCGTGATTGATGGCTATTTCCATATAACCAGCACTGTTAAAACGACAAAGTACATCACCATTGCGTACATGTTGATAATGTGTACTCAATTGTTGTATTTGCTCTCCGCGCATATATGCAATATAAAACCCTCTGCCCCTTCCAATAGTATCAAATTGTTGTTGTGTAAGGTTAAGCACTACATTTTCGAAACGGTCAATATGTATCACCTGGCATTCCATTGCATTTCCCAAAATATGCGGCTGATAATGTTGAGGTGCATGTTGTAGTTGGCAGGTTTCTAAGCCAAGATCTGAAGGTGTATTTTGTTGTAGTTTTTTAATAATCGAAGCTATTTCTTTTAACCAATCCTTAAAGCCTAATGGAGGCTCAAAATCTATACACTTCCAAACGTGTTCCAAAGTTGTGCCGAAACTGAGCGATAAAAGTCCGTTGTCTGGTGATATAAAATATTGTTGGTCTTTTGCTGCTAATATTAATCTCGGGTGTTTTTCAGAAAAAATATCGAATAATAATACATGGCAGGTGCCGGGGGGGAAGTTTTTATAAGATGCTGTGAGTAAATAGGCCGCTTGTAATAAATGATAAGGCTCCACCTGGTGAGAGATATCAATAATTTCAGCTTCCGGCATCCCTTGTATCAAAATAGCCTTTGCAGATGCAACAGAAGCATCTTGCAGTCCAAGATCTGATAACAAAGTGATAATTCCCATTCCTCAACAAAAATAGTGCGCATAATTTGAAATAGTGATCCTATAACAGAAAAAATGAGAACTGGTTCAACTGGCAAAATTTAAATGCTGTATATACTTTCTGCTACAAAATATCGTTATTATTGCAACTAAGTTATCATGCTATTGCGTATAAAAACATCTTATTATATAGCTCTCACAGGCGTCTTATTCTGCCTGCTGAATGCTGCCTGCCGGAAAGACCAAACAATGACAACAGGTGGTATTATTGGCTTTTCGGTTGATACACTTACATTCGATACTGTTTTTACACAACAAGCCAGCTTTACTAATAGTTTTAAAATTTATAACCCGCAGGATGAGAAGATCATACTCAATAATGTGCATATGCTTAGTGGTGCATCTTCCTATTTTCGTTTGAATGTAGATGGGTTTTCAGGCACAAATGTTTCTAATATTACTATTCAGCCACACGATAGTGTCTATGTTTTTGCTACTGTAAATATCGATCCTACAAATGTGAATACACCTTTTGTGGTAGAAGATGATATGTCAGCTAATCTGAATGGTAAGAACTTCACACTGCATTTTATGGCATATGGGCAAAACGCCTATTATATTGTAGACAGTACATTAACAACACAAACCTGGAAAACAGATAAGCCATATGTTGTGATACATAGTGCGGAAGTGGCCAGTGGTGAAACACTCACTATACCGGCAGGATGTAAAGTATATATGCACCAGGATTCCTGGTTGTTTGTATTGGGTACATTAAAAGTAAATGGAACAAAAACAGATACTGTAGTTTTCCAGGGAGACAGGTTAGATAGATTTTATTATGACTATATAGGATACCCGGGAGAGTGGGGTGGTATTTATTTTAGCCCCATGAGTAAGGGCAGCGCACTCAGCTATACACGCTTGTTGAATTGCGGTAATAGCGCAGGTATTAGTTTCCCCACAGGTATCTATGTCGCTTTCGATTCTGTGAAGAGTACTACTGCCCCACAGTTGAGCATAGATCATACAATTATTCAAAACTCAAATGGTTATGGTATACTGAGCTTGGGTGGTACTATAAAAGCATCTAACTGCTTGGTAAACAGTTGCAACTCCTGGTGTATGGCATTGGCACAGGGAGGCAATTATACCATAGATAATTGCACTTTTGCTACTTATGGAAGTGATATAGTAGGCCATACAGAAAATGGCACCATAGCTTTATTGAATTACTTTGATACCAGTCAAACCGGATATCTAAAAGGCGATATGAACGCTGTGCTCACCAATTGTATTGTTTGGGGCTCTTTAGATACAGAGATATTTTGTAATAGCAGAATAGATGCCGGCATCTATAATGTAACACTGAACAATTGTCTTATAAAAGGTGGCTTAGCACCATTGCAAGCGCAAAAAGTAAATGTGAACAATTGCATTTTTGCACAAGACCCTAAATTTCTGGCTAATGATAAATTCAATTTCAGGCTCGACATTGGTTCTCCTGCCATAGACAAGGGTCTGAACAATGGCTTGATCAATGATCTAGATGGAAATCCTCGCCCGGTAGGTAGTGGCTATGATATTGGCTGCTATGAGAAGCAGTAATGAATTATAATATTGTTTGGATTAGAATGCTGTTTGTTAAAAATGAAACATTCCAGTATACATCATTTCATTTCACATTCCTTGCTATTCTTGTAATCTAAGCCTGTCCATAGGTATATCCTTAAAATATAAGGGCAAAAAATTTATAAATAAAAAAGCCCTGCGTAATTACACACAGGGCTTTTTAAAAGAATTACTTATTATTTATTGATAGTTAATTTTCTTGTAACTGATTCAGCACCATTTGAAATACGAACAAAATACAAACCACTATTCATATTTGTGAGCGGAATATGCTCAGAAAAATTTGAAGAAGGTTTGTATTCTTTTTCAAATACTGTTTGGCCAATAATGTTTACAATGCTCAAATTTACTTCAGAAGAGGTATTTAAATTACCTTCTATAGTAACAATATTGGAAGCAGGGTTAGGGAATACATTCAGATCAGACACAAAAGATATGCCTGGTATATCTGTAGGTGCTGTTCCGCTCAAGCCATCCAGTTCATTTGCATTCAATACAGGACGTGAATTTGGATTTGCGTTAAACAAAGTTACAAATGCTACTATCTTCATGGAATTGGTCTTCCAGCGAGCTGGTAATGCAGAAGATGTATAAGATACAGCATATGGATGTCCAACAATTGGTGAAGCGGGTAATATCCCGTTTGTACCCCATGGAGATGGATCAAGTGACATACGTGCAACGCCATCGTGAGCATATCCAACTATACTGCATGGGAAGCTATACCATGGACTTGTATTGTCTGGAGCTGCACAACCGTTACCCATGTAGTTATGTTGGTCCCAATAAACTCCTGTTCCTGTTACGCTATCTTCTACAAGAATGCAATTGATGCGCAAGCTGCTGCCGGAAGGTGCTGTATAGCTGCTGAGTACTGTAACAGTTACAGTAGGTGTAACTACTCTCGTAGTAGAATTGAAAGTACTGGTAATATCTACCGCAAAAGGTGTTGTTAAATTCAGCTCGGAAACGCATTTTGATTGCCAGTTATTAGTAGCAAATACCACATTTGATTGATCAGAGTATTTTACACGATCAACCATTCCACCCGGATATCCGTAGCCATTCATTGAATCTATTGTAAGAGAATAAGAATTTGCCATTGAATCGGGTCCTATTGCCACTACGTGATTGGCAACACCTATTACTTTGTGTACACCTGCAATAGCAGGGTAGCTGGAAACGATTTGCTGTGTATAGGTTTTACCGCGAGGGCAATAACCACAACCAACATCAGTTTGGTCTTCAAGCAAAACCCTTTTTGTAGCGAGCTGTCCCCAGGAAACAGAGGCCATGGAAAGAGTAACCATTAAAGCGAATGTAATTTTTTTCATTTTTTAAATTTTATGTTTAAGGTAGATTTTACTGAAACAGCAAATTAGAGAATAATATTTATAAAAACAATTATTAGAAAACAAATAATGGGGTGATTTTTATAAACAAATTTAAATTAATGATAATGTATTTGATATTCTGCTAATTGTCTCTGTTTTCCCTATCAATTCTGCTATATGAAATACCCCCGGTCCGTATTTGCCACCTACAAGCATAATGCGTAAAGTGGATAATATATCACCTTTTTTCAAGCCTTGCTGTTGTAATAGCTGGTTGAAATTATTTTCGATGTTGGTATGATTCCATTCAGTTGTTGAGGAAAGGGATTGTAACCAGGCAAGAAAAAATTGTTTTTTTTGTTCATTCCATTTTTCACGGATGGATTGTAATGCTTTCAATTCTGGGGTCTCGAATAAGAAATGCCCTTGCTGCCAAAAATCGGTAAGTAAAGTGCAACGGTCTTTAATAAGTATAATCACTCGCAATAGATATGGATCTGAAACGTTGTTTACATGTGTTTGTATAAAAGGCTTTACAAGAGGCAATAATTCTGCGTCATTTTTTTGCTGTATATATTGATGATTGAACCATTTTGCTTTCTCAAAATCGAACTTTGCTCCACCTTTATGTACACGTTCAATGGAGAATTTTTTTACCAGTTCTTCCAAAGAAAAAATTTCCTGTTCTGTTCCATCGTTCCAGCCAAGTAAAGCAAGCATATTTACAAACGCCTCGGGCAGAAACCCCATTTCCCGAAAGCCACCGGTTGTTTCACCAGTTCGGGGATCAGCCCAGTTCATAGCAAATACCGGGAACCCAAGACGATCACCATCGCGCTTACTCAGTTTTCCATGGCCATCAGGTTTTAGTATAAGAGGCAGGTGGGCCCATTGGGGCATATGCTTTGCCCAACCTAAATATTGCCAAAGTAATATATGCACAGGAGCGCTTGGCAACCATTCCTCTCCGCGAAAAGCATGTGTGATCTTCATTAAATAATCATCTACCACTACTGCAAGGTGGTAAGTGGGCATGCCATCTGCTTTCAGAAGCACTTTATCATCTACCAAATTTGTATCGAAATGTATATGCCCCCTTATCATGTCAGTAAAACTCACTGTTTCATTTTCAGGCATTTTTATACGTACTACATATGGTTCGCCTTTGCTGATAAGTGAATCTGTTTCTTCTTTTATAAGCGTCAGCGAATTGCGCATTTTCATGCGTGTTGTCCTGTCGTATTGAGGATTTGTATTGGTATTACTATGCAGTTGAGTACGCATATTTTCCAGTTCCAGCGGTGTATCGAATGCATAGTATGCATAACCATCTTTTACCAGTTTTTCAGCATATTCTTTATATAAATGTTTTCTTTCACTCTGGCGGTAAGGAGCGTAAGGCCCACCTTTTTGAGGGCTTTCCTCAGGTATTAGTCCACACCATTGCAGGCAATTCACAATATATTCTTCAGCACCGGGTACATACCTGCTTTGATCTGTATCTTCTACGCGCAATATAAAATCGCCACCATGTTGACGGGCAAATAAATAATTATACAAAACTGTGCGTACCCCGCCTAAATGAAGGCCGCCGGTAGGGCTGGGGGCAAAACGTACACGAACACTCATAGGCTTGCAAATTAACCATGATTTTACTGATTTTGCAGACATTGCATAAAAAAACTGCCTGATCCGATCAGGCAGTTTGCAGATATAGTTGTGTACGCTATCTGAATAAATATCCTACAGACAGTGCGAAACTATTATTGCGCATTAAATTTTGAGAATCGCCCCCGGGCATTATATTCATAACTCCAACTCCTAAATTACCACGCAGGAATAAACCACCGGCAAATTGATAGCCAAGATCAAAGTTCAGCCCCATATCTCCTGCTTTTACATCATCTGTATTTGCATTATTGCCTATTCTTAAATTATATTCAGTAACCCTGTCTGTAATTGTTGTTAAACCATTAGGTCGATCAATAGTTGTTCTGCTATCTGTAGTTACCTTGCCGCTTAAAGCAAATGCTACGTAAGGCCCCGCACCTGCAAAGAAATTACCTGACTTGTTAGGCAAGAAATTGTATTGGAAATTAACAGGTATTTCAAGGTAATTAAGTCTGTATTCATCCGATGTTTCTTGTGTTGTTATTATACCATTTTCGTTTTGTACAGATGTTACATAATCTTGTTGTGCACCTTTTACAACATAAAAAAGCCCCGGCTGTATAGAAAAACGATTTGTGATACCAATGTCTACCACTCCTCCGATCTTTATCCCTGCCCTGGATTGAGTGTTACCATCCACTCCATTAACACGAGTGTGTAAATTGCTGAAATTAACCCCTAATTCCGGGGCAAAACCAAATGATTGCGCATAGGTATTAAAGTAACCCCATGCACAAATGCCGAATAATAAAAATACCCTTTTCATAACCATCCATTTTTCAAAAAATGTGGTAAGAATTATGCCACTACCTTGTTTTCAGGCTACAAAATGCAGATGTATATTACGAAATGCTGTTTATGAGATAGAAATACTTGCTAAATAGTTTCTATATGACAAAAACTTTTGGATGAGAGGTGTTGATAATATTCCCAAAAATAAGGCCCCGATTAGGGAGCCTTATAAAGTATTTATAGATCATACATTGATTGGCCCCAGAGCAGCCATCCGATTGTAAACATGAAAGTGCCGGTCGTTATCTTTTGATCTGTGGTTTTAAAATTCAAGTCGCTCAACCCCATGTCGAAATTGAATTTGAATATAAGCCCGTTTCTAAGTTGCCAGCCCAAACCAGCTTGCACACCATAATCTATCGATTTTATTCCGAGATTGGTAGATGTAGTATCGGATGCCTTGCCTATGTTAACCCCGGTACCACCAATTGCATATCCGATATAAGGACCGATACTAACAAAAACACCATGGCCTTCTCCTTTTGTATAAACAAGGTTCACGGGTACTTCCAAATAATTAATGCTTGTTCCGCTGGCACCTTTACCAACATATAAAAGAGCTGGTTGGATGGAAAAATGTTCACTAAAAGACTTATCTGCAACAATACCAAATTGCTTGGTTGTTTTACCCGAAACAGCAGTGGCTTGTTGACTCGTTCCACTTGTTACAGCAATGTTCAAAGTGCTAATGCCAACGCCGATTTCAGGGCCATAGCGAAGATTGAGGAACTGTGCAACGGAAGGAAAATGTAAAGATGTAATAATGGTAAAAAATAGTAGAAGTTTCTTCATAAAATGAGTATTTGAACGTCAAGATAAAATAGATTTTTAAATAAATATATGTGTAGTGTGTTATTTTATTTTGCACATGTGTCAATAACTGGTAATAATATGATATACTTCCTTTGTAACTGAATTCTTTAAGGCAGTTACTTCATTCAATGAACGTACCCACTTTATTCTTTTAACAGCATTTGTAAGAAACATTTCATCAGCATGCAATGCGGCATGCAGGTCTAATGATCTTTCTTGTATGTGTATACCTTTGCCGGCAAGTTGGGTAATAACATGTCTTCTCATAACACCCGCTATGCAACCATCTGACAAAGGGGGGGTGTATACCCCTTTGTCTTTTATCCAAAAAATATTAGCTATAGTACTTTCAATAATAATATTGTTCGAATTGCAGATCAGCGCGTCATTCCATTTTTCACTGGCAGCTTGTCTTGCAGCCATGGCATATATCAGTCCGCTGCATGTTTTTAGGTTAGACAATGCATCAGTGCTTTTTTGCAACCCGGTAGCAATGCCAACTATGACCCCATTATTATTTAGTTCTATCGAAGACGGCTCGAGGGGGAAGCACTCAATAATAAATCCCGGTTTTTGATTTTTTATATCATACAGGCCTCCGGATTCAGCATATACTTGCAGCCTCACCCTGCACAGCTTTTCAAGTTCGTTTTTTTCAACTGTTTTTGCAGTTTCCTGTTCCAGCCATTCGTAAGAAATAAAGTCTGGAATATCAAATTGTAATTGTCTCATGCCTGCAAATAATCGCTCCCAGTGGTATTGCAAAAGGGCTATATGTCCGTTTGCAAATAGCATGGTCTCAAAAAGGCCATATCCATAACGAAATGCCCGGTTATCATGCGCAGGTTGGGTATCTGTTGCTGAAATGAATTTGCCGTTCAGATTAATAAATGGAGCCGCCATATTGCCGATAAACAGATGTGAAATAAAAGTACATAATTAATCCACAGTTTCAATTTGTACTTTTGCCACAAATTTGACAGACATGAAGTTTGAAAAACCGGTAGCAGTAAAATGGATAGCTGAATTTATAGGTGCCACCTTATCAGGCAATGCAGATCAGATGGCTACAGGTATTAATGAGATACATAAGGTAACAAAAGGAGATATTTCTTTTGTTGATTTTGAAAAATATTATAATACCTGTCTTAATTCTGCAGCTACAATTATCATTATAAATAAAAAAGTAGATTGCCCGGAGGGCAAAACATTATTAGTACACACTGATCCGTTTAGTGCTTATATAAAGATCGTTGATCATTTTCGTCCTTTTGAACCCGCTCATAAAATGGTTAGTGATACTGCTGTTATAGGGAAAGGTACTCATTTACAACCCAATGTTTTTGTCGGTAATCATGTTCAGATAGGAAAAAACTGTTTGATTCATCCGCATGTTACTATTTACGATCATACTATTATTGGTAATAATGTGGTAATACATGCCGGAACTGTGATAGGGGCAGATGCTTTTTATTTTAAACGCCGCAAAGAGAGGGAAGTTCAATATGATAAAATGCTGAGCTGTGGCAGAGTAATTATTGAAAGTGATGTAGAGATAGGGGCATGTTGTACAATAGATAGGGGTGTAAGTGGTGATACCATAATTGGCAGAGGCACGAAGTTTGATAACCAGGTGCATATTGGACATGGAGTAGTGGTAGGTAAGAATTGTTTGTTTGCAGCTCAGGTTGGAGTTGGTGGTAAGGCAATAATTGAAGATGAAGTAATACTGTGGGGGCAGGCAGGCGTGAGTAAAGACCTCACAATTGGCAAGGGGGCCATTGTATATGCGCAGAGTGGGGTACCGTCTAGCATCGAAGGGGGTAAAACATATTTTGGAAGTCCTGTAGAAGATGCCCGAACAAAAATGAAAGAACTCAATTGGGTGAAGAGAATACCCGAAATGTGGGAAAAGCTTACCGGTAAGGAAGAAAAATGATTTTCAGGATAGATGTTTCCATTCCTGCTTTAAAAGGCCTGCAACAACCATATCCTCCAGCTTACCATTTCGCATACTGCTTTGGCGAATAATACCTTCGGTTTTAAATCCGAGCCTTTCTGCTACTTTGGCACTTCGGACGTTAGCGGGTATAAAACGGATCTCTATCTTGTTTAGCTCCGCCTTGTTAAAAAGAAAATCTATAAATCTTGTTATGCATTTATTGAGTACGCCCTTCCCTTCATATTGTTTACTGATCCAATATCCTAATTCGGCTTTTTTGGTGGTATGGTTCCAGTGATGGACGCCTATACTGCCAATAATATGGCTTTTATAAAAAATGCCCAGGGCCAACGATTCCTGATATTGTAATTCATGTAAAGATTGTTGTATGAAGTGAAGGGAGTGTTCCACTTTTGTAGTGGGGTCTACCCAATCAAACCATGGACGCAGATGCTGTCTTGAATTATTAACTGCATGAAAAAGATCATTGGCATCACTGGGTCTGAATGAGCGCAACAACATGTCTTCGTCTATAAGTATAGATACCACAGACCGAATATAAGAATTTAATGTTTGAAATGGCGCGTTTGTGTCATTACCAATGCCATATTATTAGCCTTACAAAATTCTATAGTGTCATTATCACGTACAGAACCTCCGGGCTGTATCAATGCACTTATACCTGCTTCGTGCGCTAAACGTGCACAATCATCGAACGGGAAGAATGCATCAGAGGCCAGTACAGCACCATGTAACGAAAAACCGAACTGCTTTGCCTTTTCCAGTGCCTGGCGTAACGCATCTACGCGGCTTGTTTGCCCGCAACCCTTGCCTACTAATTGTCTGTCTTTTACAAGTGCAATAGCATTCGATTTTAAATGTTTACAAACAATATTAGCAAAAACCAGGTCTACCTTTTCAGTTGCTGTACTTGCACGTGTACCCGCCTCTGTCCATTCTGCATAATTTTTGGTGTCAGCTTCCTGAACCAGTATTCCATTCAAAATGCGTTTGAATTCTTTACTAGGGTAGAACTTTTCTTTTTGTTGTAGTAATATGCGGTTCTTCTTGCTCTTTAATATCGTCAATGCATCTTCATGGTATGATGGAGCAATAAGTATTTCAAAAAACAATTCATTTATTTTTTCGGCAACTTCTTTATCAATGGTTTGATTGGTGATGAGCACGCCGCCAAATGCGCTTTCGGGGTCTCCTGTTAATGCAGCGGCCCAGGCTTCTGATACTGAATTCCGCTCAGCAATACCGCATACGTTTGTATGTTTAATGATGGCAAATACAGGATTCGAAAATTCTGAAACGATCTGGCAGGCGGCATCAATATCTACCAGGTTATTATAAGAGAGCTCTTTCCCATTCAGTTTTTCAAACAGGGTATTAATAGCACCATAAAATGCAGCAGCTTGATGCGGATTTTCTCCATAACGTAGTGATTGCTTACCACCAACTGATAATTGGAAATGGTCAGCTTCTCTATTTTGGTTAAAATATCCTGCAATAGCTACATCATAGTGCGCGCATTCTGTAAATGCAGCGGCAGCAAAATTTCTGCGCTCATCAAGCGTAGTTACGCCCTTTTGTTGTTCCAGTAATTGCAGCAAGTGACTGTATTGATGGCGCGAAGCAACAATGCATACATCTTTATAGTTTTTACCCGCAGCGCGTATTAGAGATACGCCGCCGATGTCTATTTTTTCTATGATCGTTTTTTCGTCTGTTGTACTCTTTACAGTTTCTTCAAACGGATACAGGTCAACGATCACAAGGTCAAACAAAGGGATATCATATTCCTGCACATGTTTTTGGTCTTCTGCAAGATCGCGTCTTGCCAATATACCTCCAAATACTTTAGGATGCAGTGTTTTTACCCGCCCCCCTAAAATGGACGGATATCCTGTCACTTTTTCAACAGCAGTACACGGAATACCTGCTTGTTCAATAAATGTTTGTGTACCACCTGTAGAATATAATTGTACGCCTAGTTCATGCAGCTTGTGAACTATTGGTTCTAACCCATCTTTATAAAAAACAGAAATAAGTGCTGATTGTATTTTGCGATTCATGTAAAATGCTTTCGAGCCGCGAAGATACTAAGCTTTGGCTTACTCCAAAACATAAGCCCCTTCTGTGCGAACAACAAATAATCTTATGTTGTTTTCTTTACATGCACGCTCCCATTTTGCTGTTTCCTGTTCCCTGCTTGCAGAGGCTAAAACGACCTCTTTCGGATAATATACCTTTATGATATATCTGGGGTCTTGTTGTAATGTTTTTGTAATGATTATATGATCTGCATGAGAAATGTTTTGTATGCCGGTATCTAATACTAAAACACTTTTTCCGTTAATGATAAAATAATGGGTAGTAGGTAAAATACCCGTTCTCCACGCACGCCATACAGTATGGGAGGGGTCGGCTATATATTTCATTTTCTTTGAGTCAATAGGATCTTTGACAACTGTATAATGATACTTGCCTTGTATTAATTCTATCTGGTTACTTCGTGCGGCATTATATACAACCAATTTTTGTTGATGCGATGCCACAGATTCATTCATATAAATCGAAATAAATAGGAGACAGATCAATAGCATACTGATATATAATGAGGGCTTATTTTTATGGAACAGGTATATAGCAATCCCGGTTATTACAGTATAGATGAGTGCCAGTTCATAATTTTTAAGGTACAAATAATGTAGTGCTACAGGATTTTGCTGCTGCAACCAATATACTATCCTGTCAAAGATGGTTACTATGAATATGGTAGTAGTTCCAATCGCCTTTGCGACAATGGGTATATAGCTAACACCTACAATAGCCATCCCCAATATCAATGTGAGTCCCATAAATAGATAGGCTATTACATTGGCTGCAAGAAACCATAAGGGAAACAAATGAAAATAATAAATTACAACGGGTGCCACTAGTATCTCAGCTGCAAGGCTGGCCACAATAGTTGACCATAAGTTCTTTATAATAATATGGGTTGGGGTGAACAACTGGTAAATAGGAGCGTAAAAAAGTATTAATGATAATACTGCAATAAATGATAATTGAAACCCTACAGAGAATAACCACATAGGCACTGCACAAAGCAAAATAAACGCAGCAGCCAACAGGAAATTTAAGCTATTATGTTGCTTATTCAGCGAAAAGCCAATGGCCAATATAGAGAACATAATAGCGGCTCGTATAGCTGAGGGCGGCGCACCTGCCATTAATACATAAAACCAAACAAGGGGTAACGCTACGATGTACTTTATCCATCGGTATTTAGCATCTTTTATCCACCATAATAAAAAAGAAATAATAAGAAAAAAAATAGCCACGTTCCCTCCCGATATAGCTATGATATGCACAATACCGGTATCTGCATAAGCCTGTAATAAATGTTCATCGAGATGTATCTCATCGCCCAACAGCATAGCCTGAATGAGTCCGGCTGTGGCGGAGTCAGGTAAATAAGTTGCTAGTTGATCCATGCACCAATCATGTGCTCGCTCTGTAATGCTTTTGTCTTTATAAATTCCGTGGTTATACAATTTAATATCGCTGCCACTAATGAATTGCGTATAGTATAAATTATTTTTAGCACAATAATCCACATAATCAAATTCAAAAGGATTCCCTGCATTCTTTATCCCTTGCCAGTTATTAGGCAGAATAATGGTATCACCATTTTGAATTGTAATAGGAAAATTATTTCTGAATACATATACAAAGGCCTCTCCGTTTACACGATGTCGCTGGCCATTTTGCATGTTATACAATACATTCACTTCCAGCTTCCATGTTTTTTCTTTCGTCATTGGCTCCGAAGATATCCTGGCTATGTAAGCATCAGCCTGCATATTGTTCCCAAACCAATTTTGATCATTTTTTACATCATTATAATAACACAATAACCATCCAATTGAGAATAAGCTGGTACTTATAAGGATGAAACGGACGGCATGAAAGAATGTAAGCGGCTTATTAATAAAATTGGTGACAATAAAAACAATTGTACATGTTATTGACACAACAAGAAAGCATAAAGCTGTCCTGTAACTTGTAAAAGAATAAAAAATAATGCTTGCTATTAAGGGCAGCAATAATCTAAAGAAAGGAGCAGTTTCCCAGAAATAGGCTTTTCTGATTAATGAATGTTGCATAGATATTTGCAACGTCAAAATACAAATTATTAAGGCAAAACAGTTGGTAAGTTAAGTTGCTGCAATTTTTTCCTGGCCTCTTGTACATAAGTGCTGCCGGGGTACTCTATGATCAATTGTTCGTAATAGTGTTTTGCCTGGGCATTATCGTGTAAGTATTTCTCGTATATACCTGCCAGTTTAAATACAGCGTCGTCGCCTAATACATCCTTACCAAATTGCTCATATACCTGCTTCAGGTAAGCAATGGCATTATCATACTCACGATGCTTTTCAGCAAGTTTCGCCCGCAGCATCAGTATATCATCTTTCAAAGGATGTTTCGGGTATGCATTGGCAATACTATCTAGCAATGTCTCTGCCTCTTTATCCTTGTTTTGGAATATCAATAGGTCGGCATAAGCAAATCTTTTCAGTGGTACATAATTGCTGTCTGTCCCAATATTTTCTGTTATCAGTACCGAGAGGTCAAGGGCATCATTGGCAATTAGTTCCGAAGTAGATGCTTTTAATACGGTTAATTCCCCTTGTGCCATTTCAAAATCACCTTCGTAATAATAGATCTTGGCATTTCTAAAACGGGCGTCTTCTCCTAATACATCTTGTTTAAATTCTTTATCTACCTGGCTATAAGTAAGCGATGCATCCCATACTTGCCCATTGAGAATGTAATAGTCCCCTAATTGCAGTTTGCATTGCCCAATAAAATCTCTTCTTGCAATTGGGGTATTAATTGCCTTCAGTAATATATCTATGCCTTTTTTTGGAGCATTGTTATATTGTGCTTCTAAAGTAGCATAGTCCCTTACAGTCTCTGTTCCGTAATAATTAGGGAAATCGGTCAGAAAACTTTCATACTCTTTTGCAAGATTAGCTATATCATCCGGTTTGTAATTATAATTATTCTCTAGTTTTTGTATCTCTGTTGCCAACCTTTCACTTGCTGCCAGCGTGTAAGACGTTGATTGCTTCCCTTTATCCGTTATCTCCGTATAAGCTTTAATAGCAATGTCATACTGCTTTTCTTTGGTAGCAGTACGTCCAAAATCCAACAGCTTTCTTCCGTCTTCTTTATTGCGTTCATCAAGAGCTTCTATTTGTAGCAAAGCGCCATCCCAGTCATTTTTTTGAATGTATAGCCAGGTCAGTAGGTCTATATAGCTGATGTTTTCTGGTTGTTCATTTATTTTTTTGATCAGTGCTTTTTGAGTGAGTTGCAGTTTTTTAGGGTCAGTACCCAGTAATTCTAATACAGTAGCCTTCGTATTATCTACTCCGCCGAATTGAAGATTCCCTGCTTCTACAAGTATGCTGATGGCTTTCTCCATATTACCGGTTTTAGCGTAGAGCTTGGCAAGTGGTGAAGAATATACATAAGGATTGCCCAACAGGTCTTTCCCTCTTTCGTAAGTTTTTATGGCATATTCATCTTTGCCAATATGCAAAAAAGTATTCCCCATTTGTTGCGTAAGCATATCATCGCCATTTATGTACTGAATAGCAATGTCAAACTGGTCGTTTGCTTTTTTCTCCTTGCCTTCTGCTATCAAAATGCGTCCCATATCTATATATGGTAGCGGGTAGCGGGGCCTATAGCTTTTCTGGTCGTCCACCAGTTTTTCCGCGTCCTTGTATTTTTTAGCGATCAGCAGCGTATTCAGGTAATCATTGTACACGGTAACATCCATACGGTTCTGCTCATATAGCTGCTGAAATATGCTATCGGCTTTATCGTATAGGCTTTTCATGGCATATTCCCTTGCTTGTTGCAAAGGCGTTTTCTCCTCCTGCACCGCACCCATGCCCTGGCAATATCCATCACTGCTATATAGCAGCACAACCAATATAATTACTATCCTTTTCACTTCTTTTTCTTTTCTACATAACTATCATAAATGAATTTCATGCCATCGAACTTGTAAAACATATCTCCCTGGTAAACGCCCCCTTCTTTAATAATAGGAATGACCATTTTTTTATTGTTTTCCTCCAGGTGTGCTTTCGGTAACTTTTTTTCTTTGTCTGCGAAAGAAAATAACCGGTATGCATAACCGGCATATGTAGTAGAATCGCCGGAATTATAAAAAAAGTTGGTGAGTGTAAAATACCCGTCTTTTAAAACATGTGCTGTCAGCCTTGAGAACCTGTCTTTAAAATCATAATCGTTTTCTTCCCTTATCAGGTACACGTTCCGGTTATCGAAGGTTTTTATAGTATAGATATCTGTCATAGAGGTGCCTTCTTTATTAATATAGCTCATAGCGCGTGTAGAAGACTGGTAATAAGTGATCATATAATTGTAATAATGAGAAGAACCGTATGCAACTATCTCCCAACAAAAAGTGCGACATAGATGATCATCAGATGTGTGCACCTGCATGCCAAGCGCGTTTAATTTTTTAAAATCATAATTAAGCGTATACCCTTCATATCCAATATCACTCATAAACTGCACAAGCAGTCTGTTAACAGCATAAACGGAATCTATATTATGTTCTCCTTTTTTCTTTCGCCAATGCTGCATCTCTTTCAGGTATCCGGCAATTGTATTTTCAGCCTCTTCTGCAGTTGGCTTTTGCTGGGCATATGTAGTTAATGCCAAAAAAAATATAAGGGTTACGGTAAGGGTCTGTTTCATTGATGTTTTTTTCTTTTTTATAATTGAGTATTAATTTCTCAGAGGTTTCCCCGTTTGCAATATGTTTTGTATTCTTTCCAATGTTTTTCTTTGTCCGCAAAGACTCAGAAATGCTTCACGCTCCAGGTCGAGTAAATATTGTTCACTTACTAATGTAGGTGTAGACAAGTCCCCGCCGCACATCACATAGGCCAGTTTTTCGGCAATCAATTTATCATAATCGCTGGCATAGCCACCCCTCCATAAGCCATGTATACCGGACATAAGCCCGCCTAAGCCACCACGTCCCTGCACTTTTATATCATGACGTGGTGTGGGTTGCGTATACCCTGCTTCATATAGCGCCAGTACTTTTCTTTTGGCATCGCTTATTCTCCTGTCAGGATTAATAGATATACTATCATATCCCGGCCTGAAAATAAAATTCTCAAATCCTTCTTGCGCTGAGGTAGATACTTTAGCGGTGCCTACATTGATGAATAACTGTTGCAAATAATTTACTTCTATGTCTTCTTTTATATTTCGCTCGCTGGCTCGCACAGCCATTTCTTTACTGCCACCACCACCGGGTATCAATCCCACACCTACTTCAACTAACCCAATATAGGTTTCTGCAGCAGCTTGCACTGCATCGGCATGCAGGCACATTTCACAGCCACCGCCTAATGTCATTCCATGTGGGGCAATTACAACCGGTATGCTGCTGTAGCGTATCCGCATTGTTGTTGCCTGGAATTGTCGTATAGCAAAATCCAGCTGCTCAAAATCCTGGTCAGTTGCAAACATAAATATCAATCCCACATTAGCACCTGCGCTAAAATTGTCACCACCATTTGCTATAACAAGTCCTTTATATTTTTCTTCTGCTATCGCAATGCTTTTTTGCACACCCTCCAGCACTTCGCCGCCTACTGTATTCATTTTGGTGTTCCACCTCAGTGCTACTACCTCATCACCAATATCATACAACTTGCAGGTGCTGTTCTTCCAGACTACTTTTTCATCCAGGTGCTCAAGTACTATTAATGAACCTGTTCCCGGTATTGGTAAATAGCTTTGTGTTTTTACATCATAATATTTTCTTTGCCCGCTTTCTGTTTTATAAAAACTGCCATTCCCTTTAGCAAGCATTTCTTCTACCCATGGTGCCGCAGCAATATTGGCTGCTTTCATTTGCTCCAATGTCTTTTGCACACCCAATGTGTCCCAGCTTTCAAATGCTCCCATTTCCCAGCCAAATCCCGCTTTCAATGCGTCATCTATCTTATAAATTTCATCCGCTATTTCCGGCAAGCGATGAGAAACATAAGCAAACAACAACTGGTGAATGATCCTGTAAAATTCTCCTGCTTTATCCTGCCCGTTATACAATACGTTCAATCGTTGCGCAAGATCATCAATAGGCTTGGCAGCTTCTATTGTGGCAAATTTTGTTTTCTGCTTCGGCACATAATCCATGGTATTCAAGTCCAGCGTCAATATTTGACTCTCCCCTTTAGGGGAGTTGGAGGGGCCTTTTACCTTCTTATAGAACCCTTGCCCAGTCTTATCTCCCAACCATTTATTCGCTATCATCTTTTCTAAAAAAGACGGCAGCTTAAATATTTCTTTTGCTTCATCATTCGGCACGTTCTCAGGCAATGCCTTAGCCACATGCACCAGTGTATCAAGTCCTATTACATCTCCTGTTCTGAATGTGGCACTTTTGGGCCTTCCTAATATGGTACCTGTTAAACTATCTACCTCATCCACATTCAATCCCAATTGCTGCATGGCTTTGAATATGGCCATAAATCCAAACACACCCACACGGTTAGCTATAAATGCAGGTGTGTCTTTGCAGAGCACGGTGGTTTTGCCTAAGAACCTGCTGCCATAATCCATTAAGAAGTCTATAACCTCAGGTTTTGTTTTCGGCGCGGGAATTATCTCCAGCAATTTTAAATAGCGGGGCGGATTAAAAAAATGCGTTCCGCAAAAATGCTGTTCAAAATCTTCGCTTCTTCCCTCACTCATCAGGTGTATAGGTATACCCGATGTATTGCTGGTTATTAATGTTCCCGGTTTGCGGTGTTTTTCAATACTCTCAAATACTTTTTGTTTAATGTCCAGCCGCTCCACTACCACTTCAATTATCCAATCACATTCGCTAATGAGATGCATATCATCTTCTGTATTGCCTGTTTGTATATTCAAAGCAACGGACTTTGTATATACAGTCGAAGGATGGCTCTTCAGTGTAGCCTGCAGGGCATCATTTACAATACGGTTTCGTACCTGTTTGTTATCAAGTGTCAGGCCTTTGGCTTTTTCTGTATCAGTAAGCGAGCCGGGCACAATATCCAGTAAAAGCACATGCACGCCAATACCCGCAAAATGGCAGGCAATACGGCTGCCCATTACCCCGCTACCTATTATGGCTACTTTCCTGATTGGTCTGTTCATGCTTGTATAATGACACACAATTTATTGAAAATTGATGGTACTCTAATTAATGAATACGGAATCTTAACAATATGATGAATATTTCAGGTAATTTTATGGAAACCATGATTTTGTGTGTTTACTGTAAAACAGTTTATATGAGACTTCTGTTGGCGATATCTTTATTATTTATAGCTACATACTCTGCTTTAGCTCAAAAAGCGAAAGCAAAGAGTAATAAGGAATCCACTAATCAAAGTAGCACGAGGGCAATTAATGAAATTGATCCTAATTGGCAGGGCCCTCCCGCTCTCATCATCTATTCCACTCCTTCTTTTCAAATAAAAGAGCATTATCATGATTCGGTAATTGGTTATAAGTTTTATGGAAAAGATGACAGGATATTGGCACAAAGTTTTTTTAGCAATGAAACTTCCTACACTTTTAGCACCGGTTTTCAGGATGTGTATCGTTTTGTAGGTGATATGTATAAGGATCAGAACTTCATCCGACACCAATTTTCTTTTGAACGAGCAGGTACAGGACAATGGGTAGAACAAGACCTTGTTTCTGGTAAAAAAACGATCTGGCAGGAAGAACAAGCTAATATAGTCAAATCAGATACAGTAATCATTGTAGACCCTGAATCGGGCAAAGAATTGTTAAGAATTTTCAAACATTGTAAGGTAGTTGCAAGGAACTAACTACTCATTTATGGAAAATTAGGACAAGCGTGTCTTGCCATAAATAATGGTTATGCACCTGCTGGTTTTTATCACTGCACTTGTTTCAGGGGCCCTCTTTATTTCACCTTGCTATTCTTCCGAATTACCCGTTGATGCTCATGTAGATAGCATTGTGGTTATCAAACAAAAAAGAGAAATGTTCTTATTTCAGCATCATCATTTGCTGAAAACTTATAGAATTGCACTGGGCGAGCAACCCATTGGCGCCAAACATTTTAAAGGAGATATGTGCACACCGGAAGGCCTATATTCCATAAACGGGAAGAATCCCAATAGTCATTACCATAAATGTTTAGCTGTTGCTTACCCTTCACAGGCAGATAGAAATTATGCACATCGTTTTGGCAAAGACCCCGGTGGTGATATTAAGATACATGGCTTACCAAACGGGCAAGGATATATAGGAGATGCACATACGCTTAAAGATTGGACTTGGGGGTGCATAGCCATAATAGATACCGAAATAGACGAGCTATATTCACATGTTGCAATTGGTACGCGTATTAATATCCTGCCCTGAAAGATTTGCTGTATCTTTCGCCAAAATATTTCTTTATCAATGCAAATGCATGAGGTAAAAACGAATGCAGATAAAAAAGCGTTTTTACAGGTAGCCATAGATATTTATAAAAATGATCCTAATTGGATACGTCCTTTAGATAAGGATGTTGAAGAAGTATTTGATCCTGCAAAAAATAAATTCTTCAAAAAAGGTAACTGTACGCGTTGGATCTTACAGGACGATAAGGGCAAACCAATTGGCAGGATCGCAGCATTTGTAAATAATCAGTATAAGCAAGAACAGCCTACTGGGGGCATTGGTTTTTTTGAATGTATCAACGATCAGGCAGCCGCTGACTTTATTTTCAATTATTGTAAAGAATGGTTACGGCAACAAGGTATGCAGGCTATGGATGGCCCCATAAATTTTGGTGAACGTGACAAATGGTGGGGACTTTTGGTAGAAGGTTTTTATGAACCGCTGTACTGCATGAATTATAATCCCTCTTATTACAAACAGCTTTTTGAAAACTATGGCTTTCAGGTTTATTTTAACCAGGTTTGTTTTGCATTGAAGGTAAAAGACGAGTTGGAAAAAAAATATTACGATCGTCATGGTATTGTTGCAGCAGATCCCAATTTTAAAGCGGTGCACATTAAAATAGACCAGCTCGAAAAATTTGCAAAAGATTTTACCTACGTGTACAATAAAGCGTGGGCGGGACATGGTGGAGGTAAAAGCCTTGAAGAACGCCAGGTGCAAAAAATGTTTAAGGCTATGAAACCTGCCATGGATGAAGACATCACCTGGTATGTATATTATAAAGATGAACCTGTCGCCATTTGGATAAGCCTTCCCGATCTCAACCAGTTTTTCAAACACATGAATGGACGTTTTGGGCTATTGCAAAAATTATATTTTCTGTGGCTCAAAAAGTTCGGTAAATGTAACCGATTTGTAGGATTGGTATTTGGCATTATTCCTGAATTTCAGGGAAAAGGAGTGGATGCTTATATTATTGTAGAAGGCGGCACCTACATTCAAAAACTGAATAAATATGAGGATTATGAAATGCAATGGATCGGCGATTTCAACCCCAAAATGATAAACATTGCGCAAAACCTGGGTACTAAACGTAGCCGCATACTATCCACCTACCGTTATTTATTCGACAGGCATAAAGAATTCAAGCGTCATCATATTATAGGATAAAAAAACAGTTCCCATGTAGGAGCTAGGGGTTCCCATATTCCCTTTCCACTTTTGCAATTAGTATTCTATAGCTTGCATACCATTTCTCTTTCCCTATTTTTTGAGCTGCAAGGTGCTGTACATTTTCTTTCCATTGCCTTATTGCCTCTAAAGATTCCCAGTAACACACAGTAATCCCAATTTCATTTCTGGCGCTCTCAATACCCAAATAGCCGGGTTGTTCTCTTGCAAGCTCTTCCATAGCTTCCGCCATGGCATTGTATCCCTTATCACCTTCTGTTCGTACGCTTGTAAATATCACAGCATAATAAGGTGGTTCAGGTGTTTTCGTTATCATCATACAATATTACAATTATTCTTCTTCTCCTTTGGAGAAGGCTGGAGAGAGGTGACTGTATAATTTCACCACCTCCACTGCTTCTTTTACATCATGCACTCTCAAAATATGTGCGCCTTGTTGTAGTGCGATCATATGCAGTGCTGTACTACCATTTAATGCTTCCTCCGGCTTTACATCCAGTGCTTTGCATATCATAGACTTTCTCGACAATCCCGCCAATATAGGTCTACTTAATATTCTGAAAGTGCCCAGGTTATTAAGTAGCCCAAAATTATGTTCCACTGTTTTTCCAAAACCAAATCCCGGATCTATGATAATATCTGTAATGCCTGCTTCAGCGCATTGCTTGCAGGTATTCATCAGTGTGTTTCTTACTTCAGTTACTACATCTTCATATTGCGGGTTCTTTTGCATCGTTTGTGGATCACCTTGCATATGCATAGCTATATAGGGCACTTTCAACGTGGCAACAGTTGACAACATATCATTATCAAACCTGCCGCTGCTCACATCGTTGATAATACATACACCCGCATTATATGCTTCCTTTGCAACTTTCGAATGGAATGTATCTGCCGATAGCCATACATCAGGAAATCTTTGGCGAATAGCTGCTATTACTGGTATTACTCTTTTCAGCTCTTCATCTACACTTATGGTCACTGCATTCGGGCGGGTGCTCGCACCACCTATATCTAATATAGCGGCACCCTCCGATATCATTTTTTCAGCAATTTTTAACAATGCATCTGTGCTGCTCTCCCTACCTTTATTATAGAAACTGTCGGGTGTGGCATTGAGAATACCCATTACTACAGGGGTTGACAGATCCAGCAATCGCCCCCTGCTTTGTATCATGGTTTGTGTGGGTAAAAGTGTATTTTTGAAACTCATTATAGTACAAAGAAAATGCAGGATAGTGTAAGCACCAATATTTCAGCACAAATGTCGCATACTTTACAACAATATCGCAGGGTTGTTTCTCAATGTAAAGACCTTTATATAAAGAAGGCCGCAGATTATGGCACCTCCTGGCGTATGCTCAGGCCGGTATCTATTGTCGACCAGGTATATATCAAAGCGGCGCGCATACGGCAGATACAAGAGAACGGGCAGCAAAAGATACAAGATAGCATTGAAAGTGAATTTATTGGCATTGTAAATTATGGTGTTATTGCACTCATACAATTTGCATTACCGCAATCAGCACCAACCGATCTCAGTATAGAAGAAGCAACAAAATGGTACGAATTGAAGATGAAGGAAGTAGAAGACCTTATGTTGCAAAAGAATCACGACTACGGAGAAGCATGGCGCGATATGTCGCAGCAATCTTTTGTTGACCTGATACTCGTAAAATTATTGCGCATAAAACAAATATTGGCAAATGATGGGCAAACCATAGTTTCCGAAGGCATGGATGCGAACTTTATAGACATTGTGAACTACGCCATCTTTGCTTTAATTAAAATACACGAAGACAATTAAATTATATTTTTTGAACTTTTACTTTTGAATTATTATGAAATACCTCCTCTGGCTCATTAGAATTGTAGTTGGTGTACTCTTTATTTTCTCAGGCCTCGTCAAAGCCAACGACCCTATGGGCCTGGTGTACAAAATGAAAGAATTTTTCGAAGTACTTCACCTCGATTTTCTGTCAGGTTATGCGTTCTGGTTTTCTCTGGTAATGATCGCTGTGGAAATATTATGCGGTGTAGCAGTTTTGCTAGGTGCTGCTTTCAGGTTTTTTTCGGTGATACTGTTATTGCTCAATATTTTCTTTTTATTTCTTACAGGCTATGCCCTGTTCACAGGTACAGTAAAGGAATGTGGCTGTTTTGGCGCTTGCATCAAAATCTCAAACGATGCTACCTTTTATAAAGATATTGTTCTTACTATACTTGCTATTGTTTTGTTTTTATATCGGGGCAGGGTCA
>JABDFN010000005.1 GCA_013286485.1 Bacteroidota bacterium | reverse complement strand
TAGTATAGCCTGGTCTACTTTGTCTCCCATACCCATATCCCTGAGCGTTTTTTCTACTTTAGAAGCTTCCGGTGGCAGCATTATTTTTATGAGTTGATTGCCAAAATATCCATTCACTGCAGATAATTTTTTTGCAGAGTTTTGTGTGCCTACCTGTAATGCCTGTTTCAGGCCATTTACCACATCTGTATTGGTTAATGTGTTGCTACCACTACCGGGGACATGAATGCCCTTTTTTTTAGCAGCATCGTTCAGCATGTCTTTAAAATTTTGAGCATGCGCTAACCGGGAGGATATACCTAAAACAACTACTAATAAAATAAAATTACGTAATCGCGTCATTGCTGAATATTTGATGTTTTATATATACCAAATATAAGACCAAAGCTCGTTATAATGTTGTTAGAGAATGTAAAAAAGAAGTGAATGTAGGCTTACATATGAGAGCCGCCTGTTTTTGTGCTTTCCTTATTATTTCCACCCTGGTTGTTATTATTATTGTTCTGCCCACCCTGGTCGCTATTGTCATCATTTTCTTTCAGGTTGTTCTCATGCTCCTTTTGAGATGGCTGGTTATTATTGTTAGTCTTGCTTTTACGTTTGGCATTATTCTGCATATCAGACATAAGCTTGTCCTGCGGTGATTTCCCAAATCGCCATGTAAGGGAGAAATTGCCTACTTGTGTTTCTCTGTTGCGGTAATAGCTTTCGTAGTATTGGCCGGGAATGTCGTATAAACTGATGTATTTGTGGGTATTAAATACATCCGATAAATTAAAAACAATATTTAGCTTGTTATTATTAAATGATTTTTTGATGCCCAAGTCCGTCCAGCTAGTGGCTTGCATTTTACCCTGGGCAATTACTTTCTCTGATTCATATTGTGCATTTATCTGAACAGAGAAATTATAAGGTAGTTTTATATTCGTGTTAATTTTTCCTCTCCAGCTAAAACCATCTTTATCGCTTACAAATAGTTTTGTGGCAGAATCAATATTACCTACACGTAAAAAGCTTTGAAACAAATTGGCATTCAATGTAGCATCCCAAAAGGGGAATATGACTACGTGTGCAGTAGCCTCGAAGCCATAGGTGATGCCTGATTTTAAGTTAAGAGGTTGTGTAAATTGTTTGCCGGCAAATTGCAGCAGATCTGGTGTTGCCCAGGATGAATCGATTGTGCGTGTAATTCTTTCAATCAGGTTTTGGGTATATTGAAAATAAGTACTGAGGATGATGTTATCGCCACGTTTGGTTTGTTTGTTGTAGCTAAATTCAATGTTGTGAATAAACTCCGGTTCTAGCGAGGGGTTCCCCTCTGTTACGATAAGCGGATTTGATACATCTTTAAATGGCATCAAACTCCATACATTCGGGCGGTTGGTGCGTCTGCTATAATTCAGATAAATACTTTGCTGTTTTGGCAACTGATAAGAAACAAATGCTGAAGGAAACAAACTGACAAAAGTATTGGAGTAATGCAATGTTGAATAGACATAATTGGCAGCGTCGTATATGGCATCTTCAAAACGCAATCCAACCTGGTAAGTAAATTTATCAGTTGGCTGGTCATTCCAGTTTATATAGGCAGCATGTATTTGTTGAGTATACTTATAGTCATTAAGCAGGGAATGGTCTAACGCATTTGCCGGATGTCCGGGAGAATCTACTAAGGGGGTGTTTTTGCTTTCATACCAGATAAACTGATCTTTTATTCCGGCCCCGAACTTACCATTTTTAGTGAATAATGGTTTTGTATAATCTGCCCAATCTGTAAAGCTGCCATTAGAGCCTGTTGATGGAGCTGTTTCATCTATGGGACCATAGCTCGTTGAACCGTTTGCAGAATATATGGTAGTTGTATATACCTGCTGTCTTTGATAGTCAGATGTGCTATAAGTGGCATCCACACTTAATTCTTCATCTTTAGTATGGAATTTATGTTTATAGTCCATAGAAGTAGAATACGACATTGGCCCCCCGCTTGCAGCAGAAGTGCGTTGTGTGAATTCTTTATAATTACCATCAAGGTTGCTTGAATAATAGATATAGTAATAAGAGAAATCACTGTATGCAAAATCCATAGCATTTAGATTTTGAGTGAGCGTGATAGAATTGCGTGTGTTCCAATCATAGGTAGCTCCTATTGTATTAAAGCTGCCTGTAAAATCTCTCGGATCACCTTCAAAATTATAAGAGGAACCACCAGTATAATTATAGCGGTCTGTTATAGTACTATTGTCGTTATGATTGAAGCGGTAACTCGAATTGAGAAATACATTCCATTTTCCTTTACGTGCATTAATACCAATGTTGTCGTTATACTTATCGTTTGTCCCTACTCCCAGTGTGAGATTCCCATTTATACCGAGCCTATTTTCTTTTTTGGTAACAATATTTATTATACCTGTAAGCCCCTGCGCATCGTACTTAGCTGAGGGATTGGTGATAACCTCTATGTCTTGTATGCTTGATGCAGGTAAGCTTTGCAATGCAGATTGAACATCGCTACCCAGCATGGTTGCGGGTTTGCCGTCTATCAATATGGTTACATCTGTTTTTCCACGCAGGCTCACATTCCCATCTACATCAACCGAAACTGAAGGAACATTTTGTAACACGTCTGCAGCACTGCCTCCCGAAGTAGTAATATTTTTTTCAACATTAAATACTTTTTTGTCAACACTCATTTGTATCAGCGGTTTCTCTCCCACTACATCCACTTGTTTTAGTGTATTATCACTTGCACTTAGTTTTATGTCACCTACATTTTTTTCGGGTGCACTTGCAGACACGTTAATATTGCCTATGACCTGTGTTTTTATGCCTATTCCGCTGATGCGCAGTGAGAAGTTGCCAAAGCCTGTAGATGTAATACTAAAACTACCATCATCACCGGGCACACCACCGGTAACAACACTGGAATCATTTCTTAAAACAACAATAGTAGCTGCATCTGATATTGGATTGTTCTTGCTATCTAATAACCGGCCTATGATTTTGCCGCTTGGGTCATTTACAGAAGTAGTTGATGGCGCATCTTGCGCCATTGCGGCAAACGAAACATAACACAATAAAATAGTAATAAGGTAGCAATACCCAATACGTTTCATGAATCCTTTATGACTTAGACAAAATTGGTGGAAATAAAGCAAAAAAGGCTAAAAATCGGGGAAAATATTGTTAAAAACAGGATGTGATATATATAAATAGCTTATTTCTACCAGCCTGTTTTTTCTTCTATAAGATAATGGTTCCTGTCTGATGAGTTTCTTACTACTAACTCGGCAATAAACCCGGTAAGAAAAAAGAGCGTGCCCATAAGCATAGCCGTAAGTGCCAGGTAAAATCCTGGCCTGTTGGTAAGTGCAAAATTGGATGGATCTGCAAGTTTGCCAAAAACAAGAATAATGGTAATGATCAATCCAACAAAAAAAGTAAGCGAACCCAATGTGCCAAAAAAATGCATGGGTTTTTTACCAAACTTGCTTACAAATTGTATGGTCAGCAGATCGAGAAAGCCATTAATAAAACGTTCCCATCCAAATTTTGATGTACCATATTTCCTGGGTTGGTGTTGCACTGCTTTTTCACCAATTTTTTTAAAGCCGGCCCATTTTGCAAGTACAGGTATATATCGATGCATTTCGCCATACACTTCTATGCTCTTCACTACCTTGCGTTTATAAGACTTCAAGCCACAATTAAAATCGTGCAACTTTATACCTGATACACTGCTGGTAACACTATTATATAATTTTGAAGGTAAGTTTTTTGTAACTGCATTGTCATAGCGTTTTTTCTTCCATCCGCTTACTAAATCATAACCATCGGCAATGATCATACGATATAGTTCAGGTATCTCATCAGGGCTGTCCTGCAGATCAGCATCCATCGTTATTATAACATCACCCATTGCTGCTTTAAAGCCTTCATTGAGTGCAGCACTCTTGCCATAATTTCTTTGAAAACGAATTCCTTTTACTGTATTGAAAGAAGCGCTCAACTGCTCTATTACCTTCCAGCTATTATCAGTACTGCCATCATCTACCAGTATAATTTCGCGTGTATATTTATGTTCATTACATACACGTTCTATCCACTCTACCAGTTCGGGCAGTGATTCTTCTTCATTGTATAATGGTATTACTAAAGAGATATCTGGCATCTACTATAACATTGTCTGAGGTTCAGGTTTGTTCTTTTTCACTATAGCAGCACATATAAAGCCAAAGATGCTGTATATCACAATGGTCCAGAAATAAGATAATGCGATGCTGCCAAAATGCTTTCCTTTTTCTATATTCTCATCAGCTTTTTGAGATGCTTTATCCATAGCCTCCTGGTTTGCACCATACTTTTCTACCATTCTTAGTGTAGCATCTTTCATTCTAACAGAAAAATCAGGATCAATAAAGCGCATATATATATAAGAATAGATGGTATTAATAGTAACAAAAATAAGTGTGGCAATAAAGATAGCTCTGAAGGCATCTTTAAAACTTATAAAACCACCAATTGCTTTTCTTTGCTGTGCGCCTGCAACACCCATTAATATTACTTGTACTGCACCACATAAAATGACACAAATAAAATATACGACAATGTTGTTCAGCAAAAACATATTGCAAGCGGTAAAAAGCACAATGCTAATAGCAGCTATTATTATTCCCCACCTGATAGGAATGGCTGTAGAATTTGCTGGTACTGTAGTAGTGTCGCTCATAGTTATTTATTTAAGTGAAAATGATCATGGTTAATAATGCCTGTTACTTTGCCATTCATTTTTTTGCCTATAAAAGGGTTGTTCCTACTCATAGATTTTACAGCAGGTTCCTGCAAAGTAAAGCTTTCGTTTGTATTAAAAAGTGTTAATTCTGCATCACCGTTTTTTGCGATCTTAGCGTTTGGCAAGCCAAATATTTTTCTTTGATTGGCAGATAATGTCGCTACCAGCGTAGCTATAGGTACTTCTTTACCTACGCCTAGCAGTACCACCTGTAATGCTATTTCCTGTATATTCATTCCGTCGCCGGCATATTCAAATTCTCTTTCTTTAGCATCCCATTCCTGCGGGCGGTGATGTGTAGCTATGCAATCTATCGTTCCGTCTTTTAATCCTTTTATCAAAGCTTTCCTGTCAGATTCGCCGCGCAACGGTGGTGATACCTTATATAAACTGCTATATCCTTCTAAAGATTTGTCTGTTAAGGCGAGATGGTATGGTGTAACAGAACAGCTGATATGCAAACCTTCTGTTTTTGCTGTACGTATCATGTCTACACCTTCCGCGGTTGATACACCCGATATATGTAATCTTGATTTTGTGTATCGCAACAGTTCTATATCCCGATGTATGATCACTGTTTCTGCAAGAGCGGGTATGCCTGCCATGCCCAATTGAGTGGACATTTTGCCTTCGTGCATCAGGCCTCCCTCTGCAAGGCTGGCATCTACCGGTATTTGTATAATTATTCCTTTAAAAGCATTTACATATTCCAATGCTTTTAGCATTAAGTTGGCATTTTGTATGGGCTTCCAGCCATCTGTAAATGCTATGGCTCTGTGGCTGCGCATATCCAGCATCTCTGCCAGTGCCTTACCTTCTATATGTTGTGTGGCTGCGCCCAGCGGTAACAAATTCACAATGTGCCCGTTTGCCTTTTGCTGTACAAATTCTACATTCGATTTGCTGCTGATCGTTGGGTTTGTATTGGGTGATAATAAAACTTGTGTAAACCCCCCCGCTGCAGCAGCATTAAGCCCTGTGTGAATAGTTTCTTTTTGTTCAAAACCCGGTTCGCGGTAATCTGCAAATACATCTACCCAGCCGGGGCTTACACATAAGTCCTTGCCGGTCCACACTTCTTTATTGTCAATACTTATTGAAGAGGCTTTTGCTCCTTTAAGGGTGGTAATGTTTTTTATTTTACCATTTTCAATAATAATATCAGCAACAGTATCGTGAAAGTCGGATCTGGTATCTATGATCCTCGCCTGGCGGATGTGCACCTGCATATATGGCTATTGAGTAGCTACTGTTTTTTTGCGAATACTGCCTGCGAGTAAAAATGTTTCTGCAGCCAGCATTACAAGGGCTAAAATAACACAAACTTTCCAAAGCGGGAAACCGTTGTTATCGTTTCCCCTCAATTGCCCGTTATCATTTATGTTCAGCCAACTTATGTTTTCTCCCTTCCATTGTTCTTTAAGAGCATCTGTGCTCCATATTTCCATTTCTGATTCATTGCGGTTGGCATTGAGTGGTATAGCTGTACTATCGCCATTTTTTGCTGCTAATAAGTAAAAACCCGGCTGTTGCACACTCTGGTCAATGTATACATTAATACCGCTGCCTTCAGCATGCTGTATAGGTATTATGTCTATGCTGCTGTTATACAGATGTATCATGTCTCTTTGGTCAGTATTTTTTAAGGGCACATGGGCCGCCTGTCCTGTACCTGCAGTCAAGGCATACACATCACTGGTATGCGCCTGCATGGCCATTTGGTATAGAAAAGGTGCAAAAAAATAGCTTCCGGGAAAGTTACCTGCTCCAAGATCGGCAGAAGTAGCGCAGATATACAATATGCCTTTCGATGGTTTATAGGCTACAATAAAGGGATCTCCGTTTCTAAAACTGATAATAGATTGCCCGTTTGCGCTCAATCCGCTATGCACCATATAGTGCCAGTTTGCTGTTGGTAACTGCACATTGTCAGGGATCTTTTCAAATAAACCTTTTACAAGATCGCTGCCTTGTTGCAGGTTGCTGGCAGTTTGTACAGAGGTATCCAGGCCGGTTATTTGTATATCTTCTATTTCTCTTAACCCCTCATTAAGTTGAGAGGTATTATTTGTTTTGCCCGGTAATATGCAAATGCTTTGACCGTTCTGCAACGAAGCGGTAATAGTTTTTCCCAATTCAGCATTCATACGGGTGACACCATTAATGATGATCAGATTATAGGCATTCCAATCTTTCGTTGCATTTTGTATAGCAGTTTGGGTAAGCCTAAATCCGTTATATGCTTTGAATGCAGCTTGAATATAGGGGCTGGCCTGCCCTTCATTCAAAACCAGTATAGACAAATTAGGTGTACTACGTGCTGTAATTCTGAATGTATCATCAAATGCAATAGAAGCGTCGTTTATGGTGAGAACTATTCTTTGCCAATTGGCATCATTAACCCTGAAATTCAGTGTATCAGTACTTTCGTTTTTATTTGAGAATGACAATGTGGCAGCACTCTTCACTTGTCCGTTTACTGAAAGCTGCAATACAGGTGCTTCTTTGGGCGCTTTGCCGGAATATTTTGTATGTACGATCAATTGATTGTTCTGCCCTGTTTGAAGCACCGGGCTATTCAGGTAGGCAGTGTCAATATAGATATTCTGAACTTCTGGAGCCTGTATGGGAATACCCTTAAAATAGATATATTTCAACAGGGAAGGATCGGGCGCTGCATCAAAACTGCTTTTCTGAAAATCAGAATAGTAATACAATTCGGCGTTGTTGTTTCCCTCGGTTTGCAATAGGCTTTGTACGGTAGATATGGTTTGTTTGTCATTTCTGCTTGCTGCAGATACATCTATATTGTTAATGGCGGCTATTATTTTATCTGCAGGTAATGGCTGGTAGCTTAGAGGCTTATCATTAGTAAGTAGTAAATACTTGCTGCCTGCCGGCGATGTATGCACCTGCTGTAATGCTGCATCTTTAGCTATATCCAGCAGTGTTCTTGGCCCTTTTTTTACAGACATGCTGTAAGAATTATCAATGTAAATGGCCTTTAGCTTGCTGCCTGAATCTTTTTTATTCTTGTTATTAAAGAAGGGTTGTGCGAATGCCAATATAAGGCTCGCCAGGAAAAGCAATCGTAATGCAAGCAGCCATTTATATTTTATCTCTGATTGCTTGCGCGATACTAATTCTATGTTTTTTAAAAATCGTGTACTTGGGAAATAAATTGTCTTATACCGCCTTAGGTTGAATAAATGGATAAGGATAGGTATTGATAGCGAAAGCCCGGCTGCAAGAAATAAAGGATATAAAAAACTCACTTAACAAATATAATGGACAAAAACCAAAGGGAATTATAAAGAACTGGTACTGCTTTTATCGGGTATGATAATAAAAAAACCACCCTATGGGGTGGTCTTTTTAAGATTGTTCTACAGGAAAACTACATTTTCTTAGTAGTATCAGCTTTCTTAGTAGTGTCCATTGCTGGTGCAGCTTTAGTTGTATCCATTGCAGGAGCTGGAGCAGCTGGCTGAGCAGCAGTAGTGTCAGTTTTAGGAGCTTCAGAAGAACCGTTACCGCAAGATGCGATGAACATACCCAAAGAAAGTGCTAAAACGCTTAATTTTACGAATTTCATACTTTAGTTTTTAAATGTTTAATTACCTATTTATACCCAAATTGAAAAAAGGTAACCCATCAACTATGAATTTTTTTATAAAATTATTATTATAATGTGTAATTTATTGATAATTAATAAATTAATAATGTTTCGATAATAAATAATGTAATTACCAATATATTCAAACGTATCAATGCCATCTAAATTTGTTAATTTTCAGCACTCATTGGGTTACCTTTTACCCAAAAACGGATTAATACATTGAACAGCAGCCCAATAAATACTGAGCAGCAGTTACTTGCCCAAATGGCGACAGGCGACCGAAAGGCCGCCGAGCAGATTTACAACCAGCAAGCAGATGTTATTTGCCGCTGGGTGATAAAAAATGGTGGCAGCGCAACAGATGCAACAGATATTTTTCAGGAAGCTATAATGATCCTGTTCGAGAAGTCTCAAAACGAAGACTTTAGGTTGAGTTGTCGTATTGGTACTTATTTGTTTGCCATCAGCAAACATCTTTGGTACAAAAAAATACAGCAGCGGCAAAAAGATCCGGATTCATTAAGCGGTGCAGGAATAGATGAAGATTGGGCGTATGAAGACGATATCAGCGCTCATAACGAACGCGAAGTTTTTTATAACCAGCTGCAGGATGCGCTCGAACAATTAGGCGAACCCTGCAGTTCATTGCTGAAAGCTTATTATCATCATGATAAGGATATGCAGCAGATAGCAGCAGAGTTTGGGTATTCAAACCCGGACAATGCTAAAACACAAAAGTATAAATGCCTTTCGCGCCTTAGAAAAATATTCTATGGTGAAAAAGCAAAATAAAAAAGAACAATGTCTATAGATCATATAAATATATGGAGCCTTGCAGAAACATATGTGTCGGGTAATATAACAGATACTGAAAACGCAGAGCTGCAGGTTCGTTTGCAATCAGATTCAAATTTTGCAGCAGAGTTTCACGAAGCAGTGAATTTGGTGCGGTCACTTACAAGCAGCGGAGAGCAAAAACGTTTTCGTTCTACGATCAAGCAGATAGGAGAGGAGTTTGCCAAACAAAAACCGGTAATAAAATTCATTTCTTTTAAACCGCATTATTGGCGTATAGCAGCAATGGCGGCAACTATTGCTTTATTGGTATCTTTTGGCGCTATCTGGATGAATCGTACAGATAAGAAGAACGCTTCTGATTATACTATCCTTCGTCACGAAATAGAAAACATTAAGCGCTCACAGAGTCAGCTCATTGCCAATATAAAAGATAAGAACAGCACGCCGCCTGCACAGGTGCGGTACACAGGTACGGGATTTGCTTTAAGCAATAATGGCTATTTGGTAACTAATTACCATGTTGTAGAGGGTGCGGATTCTATTTATATACAAAACCACGATGGCGATTATTTTAAAGCATCTGTAGTAGCATTTGAACCTCAAACAGACATTGCTATTCTGAAAGTGGAGGATGAATATTTCCGTTTTGCTAAAGCAGATGTGCCTTATACATTTGCGCAGACTAAATCCGGCCTTGCAGCACGTGTATTCACACTCGGTTTTCCGCAGGATGAACTTATTTACAACGAAGGGTATATAAGCGGTGAGAACGGTTTTAATGCTGATACCATGCAATATCGTTTAGAAGTGCCTTCAGAACCCGGACAAAGCGGCTCACCTGTATTAGACGAAAGCGGCAATGTATTAGCAATAGTTACAGCGCATGGCGGTAAAGACGAAGGAAATACTTATGCAGTGAGTTCTATTGCACTCTTAAAGTTTATCCATTCTTTACCCAAAGAAATAAACATACGCCTTCCGAAGGCTAATAAGCTGCATAATATAGACCGAGAAGAACAGGTGGGAAAACTGGAATATTATACCTGCTCAGTTAAGGTTTACAAATAATACGTTTGTGTTTTTGTACACTATTCAATATTGGCTCGTTGCCAAATTGACTAATTACCTACCTTTGCGCCCTGCATAATTTTTCATTTGGGCATCATCAGAAATATCATCAGCAACATTCGCACCAACCCAAGGGGGGAGATGTCTTTTGTTGACCATATAGAGGCGTTACGCTGGCATCTTATCAGGTCTGTAATAGCTGTTCTTATCATGGCCGTTGTGATGTTCATTCAAATAGAATGGATATTCGATCACATCATACTTGGTCCTGCCAATGATAATTTTGTTGCTTACAAATGGTTTTGCTGGTTAGGCAAAGAATTTCATATGGATTCTCTTTGCCTGGGAGCGGTAAAAATAAAATTCCAAAATACAGAGCTGGCAGGGCAATTCGTTTTGTCATTGTCTGTATCTATGGCTTTGGGTTTCATCTTAGCCTTCCCCTACATACTATGGGAGTTTTGGAAATTTCTCCGTCCGGCTTTAAAACCTACAGAATTGAAATATGCCCGCGGACTTGTGTTTTGGTGTTCTATATTGTTTTTCTTCGGGGTTCTGTTTGCATATTATATAGTTGCTCCTTATACCATTAATTTTTTCGGCAGTTATCAACTCAATCCAAAGTTCGCCAATATCATTACGATCAATAATTACTACGATACCATGAGCGACCTTATTCTTGGCATGGGTATCGTTTTTGAGCTCCCTATTATTATTTATTTTCTTTCGCGTGTAGGTATACTTACACCCAAAATACTTACATCCAAACGTCGTTATGCCATTATCATATTGGTATTGTTGGCAGAAGTGATTACCCCGCCCGATGCTTTTAGCTGGATACTCGTATTTATACCCATATATGTGCTGTACGAAGTGTCTATTCTTATAAGTTTTAGAGCCGTAAAAGAAAGAACAAGAAAACAGGCTCAGCGGGATAGGGATCTATAAGATGCTATGTGTATATTAACCAGGATTTATCCTTAAAAACCTTGTTGGTTTATATAACTTTACAATAGAAAAACACAACTATGTCAAATACCGTTTTTAATAAATCATTACCTATTGCAGTGGGCTCAGACCATGCAGGTTTTGAATATAAGGAGGCTGTAAAGAATATGCTCATTGCAGATGGCTGGCAGGTAGAAGATAAGGGAACCTATAGTACTGAAAGTACAGACTATCCTGATTACGCGCATCCTGTAGCAGAAATGGTGGCAAGCGGTAAAGCAACAACAGGTGTATTGGTTTGCGGTAGCGGAGAAGGTGTTTGCATGACAGCCAATAAGCATCAGGGTATTCGCGCAGCTCTTTGCTGGAATGAAGAAGTAGCAACGTTGGCACGTCAGCATAACAACGCTAATATTATTTGTCTGGGCGCGCGGTTTGTTTCAATAGACCTTGCCAAAAAAATGGTGAATATATTTCTGTCCACCGCATTCGAAGGTGGCCGTCATGAAAGGCGTGTTGAAAAAATAGATTAAAAACCCCCTCTCCGAAGGAGAGAGTTGGGGAGAGGCTTATATCCAACCTTTATTGTGCAACAACTTCGCTATCTGCACTGCGTTTGTGGCAGCGCCTTTGCGCAAGTTATCACTCACTATCCAGCAGTTCAGTGTATTAGCCTGTGAATAGTCCCTGCGAATACGACCAACAAACACTTCATCTTTTCCTTCAGCATCTATCGGCATGGGGTAGGCATTTGCTTTAGGGTTATCAATTACAACAACACCGGGAAAATTGGAAAGCATTTCACGCACATCATTCTCTTTAAAATCTTTGTGGAGTTCTATATTCACACTCTCGCTATGGGCGCCCATGACAGGTACGCGTACAGTAGTGGCGGTTACTCGTATCGCATCATCACCCATTATTTTACAGGTCTCATGCACCATCTTCATCTCTTCCTTGGTATAACCATTATCCTGGAACACATCAATATGCGGAAGCACGTTCATATCAATACGATAAGGGTACACACCAAATCCATTACCACCGGCACGTTCGTCCAGCATTTCTTTTACAGCCTTTTGTCCTGTACCCGTTACTGATTGATAAGTGCTTACCACTACGCGCTTCACGCCATAAGCTTTGTGCAGTGGTTGCAATACCATTACCATTTGTATAGTAGAACAATTAGGATTAGCGATAATAAGATCGTTTTTGGTAAGCACATCACCGTTCACCTCAGGTACTACTAATTTCTTCGTTGGGTCCATACGCCATGCAGAAGAATTATCTACTACGTAACAACCTATTGCTGCAAATTGCGGCGCCAGTTCTAATGATATGCTGCCGCCGGCAGAGAATATTGCCAGCTGTGGTTTCATAGCTATTGCGGTTGCGGCGTTCACTACACTGTATTCCTTACCCTCATATTGCACCTTCATGCCTACGCTCTTTTCAGAAGCAACAGGTATCAATTCAGTCAAAGGGAAATTTCTTTCTTCTAAAATACGCAACATAGTACTGCCCACTAATCCTGTGGCGCCCACAACAGCTACTTTCATTGTATCATTTAAATTTTGCGCGAAGTTAATGCAATTTAAAATGTTATGAGTTTGTACAGAGTTGATTGCCTAATTTTGGATACTCATATTTTTTAATTCACTTATTATGCAAACAAAAGGCAATACGATATTGATTACCGGCGGTTCATCCGGTATAGGCTGGGCATTTGCAGAGGAGTTGTACAAGCGCGGTAATACTGTCATAATTTGTGGCAGACGGGCTGATAAACTGGCAGCTATTCAAAACCAATATCCCGGGCTTACTACCTATACATGCGATGTGGCAAATGCACAACAAAGAATAGCCTTGGCTGGCACAATATTGAAAGAACATCCTGCTATTAATATATTGATGAATAATGCTGGTGTTCAATACGCCTTCGATTTTAAAAATGAGGTGGATATGACAAAAGTAGAAAATGAAATAGCAACCAATATTACTGCCTATATGCATTTCTGTTCGCTGTTTACAAAGCATCTTGCCACCCAGCAAAATGCGGCTATTATGAATATTTCTTCAGGCCTTGCATTTGCACCGCTTGCTTTTATGCCCGTGTATTGTGCTACCAAAGCTGCCATACATTCTTTCACCATGTCGTTACGGCACCAGCTAAAAGATGTAGGTGTAAAAGTGTTTGAAATTATTCCTCCATCTACCGATACACAATTAGGACATGAAAGATGGTCGGGTCATGCGCAATCTCATGGCGGGCTGCCGGTACATGAATTTCTAATAGAAGCTATGCTGGCCATTGAAAATGACCTGCTGGAAGCCCCTATTGCAGATGCCAAAGGTTTGCGTGCTAAGGGAGAAGCTATGTTCCCAATTATGAATCATTAAGTCAACTCGTTCACCAGTATCTTTGTAGTCCATGAAAAATCTTCGCTCGGTCAATAAGTATTTTATCAAGTATAAATGGCGCCTGTTTGCGGGATTGATCTTTGTCTCTATTTCCAGCTTGTTTGCCACGCAGTCTGCCGTAGTAATGCGCGATACGATCGATATTGTAATGGATAGTGTACAGGCGCATGGCGGCATTGTAGCCCCACAAAAACAATCGCACTCAAATCATATACAGGAACAAAGCATTACAAGACAGTTGGTAGTAGCTGTTGTGCAGAGTCATATTTTAGGGTCAGGAAATAATGTGATTCTATCTATTGTTTTTCTGAGTGGTATGATACTGCTGATGCTTGCTTTGCTTCGTGGGCTCTTTATGTTCTTTCAGCGGCAGACACTGATAGTTATGAGCCGGCATATAGAATATGACCAGAAGAATGAAATATATAAACATTACCAGGAATTAGATGCCGGCTTTTTTAAAACACATTTTACCGGCGACCTGATGAACCGCATTGCAGAAGATGTTTCGCGTGTGCGCATGTACATCGGCCCTTCTATAATGTATGCCACTGGCACTATAGCACTGGTTATTTTTTGCATCTGGTATATGCTCAAAGCAAGCCCCCTGCTTACTTTATTTGTTGTACTGCCTTTGCCTGTGCTGGCAATTACCATGTTTTACGTGAACAAAGTAATATTCAGAAAAAGCGGTAAGATACAGGCGCAACTGTCTCAATTAACTACAACAGCGCAGGAATCTTATTCAGGTATAAGGGTTATCAAGTCTTTTGTACAGGAAAAGAACATACTGCGCTTTTTTAATAACACATCGGAAGAGTATAAAGCAAGCGCTATCAATCTTTCACTTACAGAGGCTTTATATTTTCCTGCTATAAACCTACTCATAGGGTTCAGTATATTAAGTACCATATTGATCGGTGGTTACCTTGCTATCAACGGAAAGATCACAACAGGGAACATCGCCGAGTTTATTATGTACATTAACCTGCTTACATTCTCTGTATCAAGCTTGGGCATGGTAGCGTCTTATATTCAGCGTGCAGGTGCTTCGCAAAAAAGAATTGATGAATTCTTACAAACAAAACCGCAGATTCAGTCACCTCCAGGCGCCGTTTCACCTGTGTTACAAGGTGCGGTTGATCTGGCTCATGTCAGTTTTACATATCAGCATACAGGTATTCTTGCTATAAAAGATCTGTCATTGCATATAAAACCCGGACAGAAAGTAGCCATACTGGGCCGTACAGGTTCGGGTAAATCTACATTGGCGCATTTATTACTTCGTATGTACGACCCCGGCAAAGGCGAAGTAATGCTGGATCATGTATCGGTAAAAGAAATGCAATTACAGGTCATGCGCAGGCAAATCGGTTATGCACCACAGGATGCCTTTCTTTTTTCTGATACAGTTTTCAACAACATAAAATTTGGTCGCGATGATGCGACAGCTGAAGAAGTAAAAGAAGCTGCTTGCCTTGCAGATCTGGATAAAGATATCAACAGCCTTCAAAAAGGGTACGAAACCATGATAGGTGAGCGTGGAGTGATGCTGAGCGGCGGTCAGAAACAACGTATGATATTGGCACGCGCCTTACTGAAAAACAGCAAGCTGCTTATTTTAGATGATTGCCTTTCTGCGGTAGACACACATACGGAAAAAATTATTTTGGTTAATCTGCGACAGTATTTGCATAACAAAACAGCTATTATTACTACGCATCGTATTTTCACAAGCTTATCATTCGATCAAGTAATTGTTTTGGATAATGGTTCTATCATAGAACAAGGCACGCACGATGAATTGATGAAACTGAACGGCCGCTATGCTAAATTATATCGTTATCAAACACAAATGGATAGCGAGCAAAATACAGTTAGCAGCTAGAGTTTTGTCATTTGGTATTTCCCCATATTACTTATCAAACTGTACAGACATTTCTATCTTCTGTCCGTTTCTCATTACAGTTACTGTAGTATTATCTCCTTTCGAAAATTTGCTTAGCGCTTCCATATAGCTTTGCATGCCTGCAATATTGTATTGCCCCAATTGTACAATAATATCGCCTTCTTTAATGCCTGCCCTACTCGCAGGCCTGCCCTCGGTCATACCATCTACACGCACGCCTTTGTCCTGGTAAGAATAATCTGGCATAATGCCCAGCGTTACTTTAAAATTCACACGGTTGGTATTGCTTTGTTTAGTACGTATAAAAGCAGGTTTTGGCATTTTATCCAGTGCGGAAACAAAATAAAATACATAGTGCATTACAGACACTTCACCAGTATAATTTATTTTGTCTGCGTCATCGCTGGGTTTGTGATAATCTTTGTGCTGCCCGGTAAAGAAAAAGAGTACAGGAATATTTGCCAGGTAAAAACTCGTATGATCGCTTGGTCCAATACCCGAACTGTCAAAAACTAATTTGAAATTTTTATTGGGCTTCGCCAGCAATTTGCCCCAGACTGGCGATGTGCCCACGCCACCAATAGTAAGAGAATGTGTGCTGTCATTTAATCTTCCTACCATGTCCATATTGATCATACAGGCGATATGCGCGCTATCAATACCTGTTTGTTCTTTCACAAATGCCTTAGAGCCTAGCAATCCCAATTCCTCACCCGAAAAATCGATGAACAAATAATTATAGTGTTTTAATTTGTGTTTTTTTACCCAGCCCGCTATTTCTATCAATGCTGCGGTTCCGCTGGCGTTATCGTCTGCGCCGTTATGTATTTGATTATCTTTTTTTGGGTTCAAACTATTGCCGTCTTCGCCCCTTCCTAAATGATCATAGTGTGCGCCTAACACAATTGTATATTTCGCCTTGTTGTCGATATACGCTGCGATATTAGTGCCTGTTCTTTCAGATTTTTTAATGGTTATATCCAGATCCACAGGTAGCCCTCCCGAATTCTTATCTCTGCCAACCACATAATCATCATATGCATTGAATGTAAGAAATGCCACAGGAATATCTAATGTCTCATAGGTAGACATCTGTTCAAAACTCGGAGGATATTTGCTTCCAAAACCATCATAAAATAATACACCCTTTGCGCCATGTGCAGCTGCATCTTTGGCTTTATCATACATCACTTTTTCAGCGTCAAAATGTGGGTCGCTTGATTCATCTGCATTTGCATACAGGTTCATCATCCATAAATTCCCCGCTTCATTTACATCAGGCAATACCTCACTATATACCTTTTTATTCGCGCTGAATGGCATAGGGAAAGCCTGCCCTTTGATGCGCATAAAATCATTACCCAATTTTATTTGGGTAGCATCCAATATCTCTTTGCCATAGACGAAACTAAAAGGGTACCTGTATTTGCCTTTATAGGCAGCGATATTTTGGGCTTCATATCGTGCTATGATATAATCGCCTGCCAAACGCTCACCATCCGAACCGGTGCGCCTACCCTCCAGAGAATCGGATGCCAGATAGTAGATATCAGTTTTCAGTTGTTCTACCAGCTTTTTGTCAGACTTGCTTTGGGCACAAACCAATAGCGGCAGTAAAAGTAAAATGGATACAGCTCCCGCCTTCATAGATAAATATTGAAACGTAAAAATATGAAAAGAACCTCATTAAAAAAGAGCGGCCCTGCTTCGCAGGACCGCCACATCTATCTATTGTATGAAATCTTAAGCGCGTTTGTGTTGCAAATCACCATGCTCAGTTACCACAAGTGTTGGTTGCAGGTCTCTTGATTCAGGTATAGCATCCGAACCGTCAGTTGGCATGATCACTTCTATATCACTGATCTCTTTTATTTGCGGTAGTTGGGAGGGTGAATTAATGCCCAGGTAATCCATGAAGTTTTTGGTGGTGGTGTATATCAATGGCTTACCTACTGCGTCTTCATTACGTCCTGCTATTTGTATCAGTTCCTTATCCAGTAATTTTTGAATGCTGTAGTCAGCACTTACACCGCGTATATATTCTATTTCCGATTTAGTAACAGGTTGTTTATACGCTATTATAGACAATGTTTCCAGTGCAGATGTGCTCAGTTTTTTAATGAACTTATCGCCATTTAACTGCACCACGGTATTATGAAAATCCTTCTTGGTAAGGAACTGGTAACCGCCGCCTATCTCTTTTAACTGGAAGGGGTAATAAGAAGCTTCGTATTTTTCTAAAATTGCCTCTATACACACTGCCACGCGGTCGCCGTCCACCGGTTCTTCTATAGCCTGGCTCAGCATATCAATAAGTTCCAGTTGCGTTATCGGGCGCTCACTGGCAAATATCAGTGCTTCTACATGGGGCATCAGTTGTTCGATATCCATACGTTCTGCTTTTTCGTTTCACATCGAAAGTAGTGTACTCACTATATTTCACCTTTTAAAGTAATGCACAGGTGTGAATAACTCTATAAGCCTTACTGGTAATACTTTCAGGCATATTAACTAAAGTTACGATTTTTATTATAACTGCTTTTTTATACCATAGTGGCTTTAATAATAAATAGTTAAAGCTGTTTTAATCATTTGTTGCTGGCTCACTTTTTATGCTTTTACAGTGTTTAAATTCAGATATATGCAAACCGCAGTAGGTGTTTACGATTCGCATCAAAAAGCTGTTGATGCCGTAGCAGAACTTAAAAAAGCAAAATTCCCTGTCAAGCATCTATCCATTTTGGGGAAAGTAGATACAGAAGTAGTAGCTGATAATGAAGCACATATATTACCCAAAGACGTGGTAAAACTCGAAGGTATTGAAGCCGGAACGGCTTTGGGGGTTGCCCTTGGTGTACTTACGGGAGTAGGTATATTCGCTATTCCCCGGCTTTGGTTTCCTGTATGGCGCTGGTGCCTTGGTAGGCGCTATAGCCGGTTTCGACTTTGGGCTTATTGGTGGCGGACTGGCATCGGTATTAGAGACCTTTGGGGCCAAAGATAAGCTGGCAGAAACATATAAAACCTACCTGGATCAGGGTAAATACCTGCTCATAGTAAAGGGTACAAAGGTTGAGGTGGATCGTGCACAAACAATTCTTACTGCTCATGGTACACATAGTAGTCTTCAGCAACACTGATCTTGCCTATCATATTTATTATCAATTATTTATGCAGTGATGGGTTATTAATTACATATTTTTAACCATTTTTTGCTTCACTTCGTCTATTTACATACAGCGTTATTTATAGCTTAAATTAATTATAAACCGCATGAAAAAAATACGTCTACTTTTATCTTACCTTCTGTTTCCTTTTATAGGCTTTTCGCAGATAATTGTACCATCTACACACAAGACGATAATAATGAAACTTACAGCCGACTGGTGTGCTCCCTGTGGCGGCTGGGCATGGGATGTTTTCGATTCATTATACAATGATTATAGTGCAGGTAAATTGCTGGCCATTCCGCTGGCTATTCATTCTTTTGCTGATATTGATACTATGCTCAGGTTGGGGCCATTTGCCACCCCCGTTTTTCAATGCACAGAACCTAAGTCAGGTGGTAGTGGAATACCGAGTTTTTCTGTTGATACAGTAAAGATGGGTATGAGTTTTTCCCCGGCATTAGAAGCAAAAACGGATAGTATGCTATCATTGCCGGTTGAAGTAAATGCAGGCTTTGCAGTTACATGGTCCGCAGCTTCTGCACTTGTGCATGTAAAAACAAAGTTCTTTCGGAATGCTTCAGGTACGTATTATGTAGGCGTATACGTTTTTGAAGACGATATCATTGGTTTGCAAAACAGACCGGGAACAGGCACAGATAGCTTTTCGCTCCATCATAATGTAATGCGGGATAGCTATGGTGAGGATAGCTCATTCGGGGTAAGGTTGCATGATACTACATTCGCAGCCGGATACACTTTCGATACTACCTTCAACCTTAGTTTTAAATCTTATTGGAACACTGCCAAAATAAAACTGTTTACCGTTGTTTGGAAAATGAATCCCGGCACCCGTATCACTTGGGGGATGAAGGATGTAAATGATATTGCAAGCACTACAGATATACACCAGCTAAGCAATGAACCTATTGCCGGTATTTATCCTAACCCTGCAACCAATGTGTTTATGGTAACTGTGGGGAAACCTTTAGGACAATGTGTTATTTCTCTTTACGATATTACAGGTAAAAAAGTTGCTGAATTATATAATGGTAATATGGGCGCTAATACAGTGGCACTGCGCTTTCAACGTCCTGCTAACTTGGCTAATGGTATCTATGTTTTACATATCAATAGTGATAAAGGATCACAAACTGTAAAACTTACCTTTCAGTAACCTGCCTTCTCGTTGTTTCATATAGTTAGCTATGTCCCGGTTGTTGCCGGGATATGGCTTTTTTAGCATATCAAAAAAATAAGTTAAACTTGACATATTGGGTTCTTTATTTATTAAAAGATTGTTTTAATATTGCCGATTTTGTTACCAGGGTAATCAGCAATAAATGAGGCTATCTGTTTCTTGTATTATACTATTGTTCCTTCACTATTCGTCATTAGCTCAATTGGGGAAGATAACAGGTACTGTGCTCGATGCCGGTTCCAAGAAACCTGTAGAATTTGCAACAATTACCCTGTTTGATAAAACTTCCGGTAAAGTAATAAGCGGCGCCATTTCTGATGGCAAAGGTGGTTTTGAGATAAAAGATATTCCTTTCGGGTTCTATAAAGTAACTGTAGGTTTTATAGGTTATAAACAAAGGGTATTGGATTCTGTAACGCTCTCATCCTCAAAAAAGTCTGTTAGTTTTAATACGATATTGCTCACATCTATTTCGGGTTCATTAAAAGCAGTTACAGTTACTGCGTCAGCACCTGTAATAGAGAATAAGATAGATAAGATAGTCTATAATGCTGCTAACGATATTACTTCCCAAGGCAGCACCACTTTAGAAATGCTGAAGAAGGTGCCGCAGGTGGCAGTGGATGTAGATGGTAACGTAGAAGTGCAGGGTAACTCAAACATTTTATTCCTCATTAATGGCAAGCCGTCAAGTGTATTTGGCAATAGTGTTACAGATGCATTAGCCTCTATTCCATCCAGCCAGATAAAAAGTATAGAGGTAATTACCAGCCCCGGTGCAAAATACGATGCTCAGGGTACTGGGGGTATCATCAATATTGTTTTGAAAGAAAGCAAAATCCAAGGTGTCAATGGTAATATCAATTTGTCAGGGGGTACCAGGCTTGAAAACGGATCTTTCAATCTTAATATACGTAACGGCAATTTTGGTATCAATACGTATTTCAACGGTAATGCCCAATTAGTATCACGCACACCCAGTACCTTCTCCCGTTCATCTACAGATTCAGTTTCACAAACAACAAGCCTGCTAACACAAGACGGCTACACCGATTTTAAGCGCAATAGTTACCAATCAGGTTTGGGTTTCGATTGGAACATTACTAAAACGCAAGAGCTTACAGGAGGATTTAGTTATTTTCACTATGCTAATAGTAATATGAGCTCTATAGGTCAGGAGAATAATACCTATAGCGATAATGGCTCACCTACTGCAATTCAGCAATCTTTACGAAATTCTGATAGCCGTTCTCATTCAGATAATTTTGACTGGAACCTGAATTACCACAAGAAGTTTCAGAAAGAAGGGCAAGAGCTTAGCATATTATACAGTGCCAGCTATGGTAGCCCTTACAATACCTTTACACAAACACAGGTATACCAGTCTGCGACGCCGATGCCCACTACAGGTTTGCTGAGTAATAATCCCGGTACCAACGAACAAAACAATTTTTCTGTTGACTACTCGCAGCCTATTACCGAACATTTTTCATTTGATGCGGGCGTAAAAGCTTCTTTTCAGAATATCAGCAGCGTTATAGATGCTTCTGTGTTGAACAGCGGCAGCCAGTATGTAAAAGACCCTAATCAATCTTATAGCCTGCAGTATCATCGTAATATTTATGCAGCTTATGCATCCACTAATTTTTCTGTCATCCAAAACTTTCTTGATGTAAAGCTGGGTGTAAGAATGGAACATGCAGATACTAAAATAGATTTTCCCAACACTACGATTCCTGTAGAAGATAACCTGGTTCCCTCTATTATATTATCACATAAGCTGGATAAGAACCAAACTATAAAGATTTCTTACAGCCGCCGCCTTGAAAGGCCGGACTATGGTGATGTGAATCCTTTTGTGAACCTCAGCGACCCTTACAATCTGTCAACAGGTAATCCTCTATTGTTGCCGGAGATCGGTGATAATTTTGAGCTCGGTTATAACAGAACATTTACCAAAGGCGGTAATATATATGTCGGTTTGATAGAGCGCATTAATAGCCAGGATATAAAACCTGTTACCACTTTCTATACCTCCTACAAAATAGGAGATTCTGTGTATAACGATGTATCGGTAACCAACAGGCAAAATGTAGGTGTAGAACACAATACGGGATTAACGGTATACTGTTCTGTTCCTCTGACTACCAAGCTGAACCTGCGCACCAATATTTTTATTATGCACCGCGAAAGTGTGGCAGCGGGTACCCCGGGTTACGATCCTTCTGGCAACAGGTTTCGCTGGAATCTGAATCTTAGCTACGAGTTCTCTAAAGACTTTGTAGGGGAAGTTTTTGGGAATTACAATTCTGCGCAGCAAAATTTCCAGGGACGATCACCGCAATCGTTCACCTATAATATTGCATTCAGGAAACAATTCTGGAACAAGAATGGCAGCCTGGGTATTACAGCTACCAACCCCTTTACCGAATATGTAAAGCAGGTGAGCAGCATTTCTTCTCCCGGTTATTATTCTAACAGCGAGCGGCAAGTGCCTTATCGCTCTTTTGGTATCAGCTTCAGTTATAAATTCGGTAAGCTGGAATTTAAAAAGACCAAGGAAGAAGAGAGCAATTACCAGAACGATCTGCCTAGCCAATAATGATATATTGCCCCTTTCTTAAATCAAAAAACTGCCAGAATCCGGGTCAGGCGCTGAATTTCCCGATTCACCCCGAGATTGGTTCTCTTTAATAATTAATTATCTATTTTTAATTATTGTTTGACGCCAATTATAATTAATTATTGTTCAACCTGTTCACCTGTCAATAGTATGAGAAAAACGTATTTTTTAGCAGCACTATACATACTTTGTTCTACCCATATTTTTTCGCAAACTCCAACTGTTGGCCTATTCACACATGTTGCAGGTAGCTATGATAGTGGTTATGTCCTTTTTCCGCCTTACGTAAATTGCGATACTACTTATCTTATAAACAGATGTGGCAAGCTTGTTCATAAATGGCCAAGCGCTTATACTCCGGGTGCCGATGCATTCCTGCTACCTGACGGAAGCCTGTTAAGGGCCGGGCATATTGCAAATCCTACTTTCGATCCTTGTGGTTGCGGTATTGGCGGTATTATAGAGCGCATTGACTGGAGTGGTAATGTAGCCTGGCATTATATAATTTCTAACAGCTTGCAATCACAAAACCATGATATATGCCCCTTGCCAAACGGGAATATATTGGTAGATGTTTGGGAAAGTATAGACTATCCTACTGCAGTTAATTATGGACGTAACCCTTTATACATAAATAAGACATTGTATGTCCCTAAGGTGATGGAAATAAAACCTTTAGGAACAGACTCTGCAGAAATTGTGTGGACATGGCGCCTTTTGGATCATATGATACAAGACTATGACCCTATATTGCCGAATTATGGAGTTGTAAAAGACCATCCCGAATTGGTCGACTTTAATTATATAAACACTGCAGCAGAACCCCCCAATGGAACGGATTGGACGCACTTTAATTCTATAGCATATAATTCTGATCTTGACCAGGTAATGCTTTGTTTTCGCAATTTTAATGAAATATATATCATTGATCATAGTATAGATTCTGCTACAGCAGCCGGACATGTAGGCGGTAAGTATAAAAAAGGCGGAGATTTACTATACAGGTGGGGAAATCCTGCAGTTTACGGCCGCGATACAACGTCTTCTGAACAGAAATTGTATCTGCCGCACAACCCTGAGTGGATAAGCTATGGTAAATACAAAGGGCAAATAATCATTTTTAATAATGGAGTGGGTAGGCCAGGTGGATCGGGAAGCAGTATAGATATTATCAACCCGCCTGTTGATACATCAGGTAGCTATTCTCTACCTACAGGAGGAATTTACGAACCATCTTCACTATCATTTACCTATCCGCCCACGATAACATCATCATTTTTGTCGGCAACAATGGGCAGTGCCCAGGTTTTGCCTAATGGCCATATTTTTATTAATGATGCCATTGCGGGTAAATTTTTTGAGATCGATTCCAGTAATAATATAGTATGGCAGTATGTGAACCCGGTAAGTAATGGTGTTCCTATTGAGCAATATACACTGCCTACATCAAATTCTGTGTATCGTGCTATAGTATATCCGACAAACTACCCTGCATTTACAACGCATGCAATAGAACCCGGTGACCCGATAGAGCTGAATCCTATTCATATTGATTGTGACTCCACAATTATTATTGTCAGTGGTGTGCCGCAATTAATGCCGCAGTTGATCTCTATATATCCCAATCCTTCAACGCATACGATTACAGTGCAATCCAATAGCACATCTGCTATTCAGAAAATATGGATAACAGATATGGCAGGCAAGCTATTGCTAACAGCAGAACATGTTGCCACCCAACAACAAATAGATATATCTATGCTGGCTGACGGAATTTATTTGCTGAAAGCTGAAGATGTGAATGGCATGGTGTCGCAAACAAAATTGATAAAGCAGTAGGAATATCTATTTCCGTTTTAGGGAGTTACTTCCGTCCCGATCCGAACATTCGGATAGTCGGGATGTCCGCTTCACTTCCGCTTTGCTTCCGCATGTAAAAATAATAATATGAGCCATGGGCGCTGCATACAGCGAATTCACTTCCGCTTTTGGGAGAAAAAAACAGAAAGCGGAAGGAAGTCTATCCATTATAATGTAGCCAAAGGTGTCCCATTTGCATTTTGTGCAATGCAAGGGTTTACCATCGCCATTAGCTGGCAGGCAGTTCCGAAGACCGGAATTTTTGATATGTCAAAGAACTTCATAGATTAGCTGATATGCAAATTTGCAGATTAGCTAATACCCATACTTATAAAAAATACAGGTAACAGCAAGTTACTATTATTAACAAGCGGTTTCCAAATAAACATATCCACAAATAGATGCAAAGAATGGAGGTATAGAAAAATTTAAAGGGGTGGATAGGTTAGTTTTTATTTGCGTTGAAAACGCTGTACAATGCATCCTCGTTGTAAACGAGGACGAGTGGGGTTGCCCTTTTTATTTGTGTTGAAAATGCGGACGAGTGAGGACTTAGTAAAATCTATGATAGTTAAAATAACAGCAGATTAATTGATAACCTGCTGTTTTACTATTGAGATTCATTTTATCACTGTTTTACCATTTTACTATACTGTATCTCACCGTCGATCTGCAGTTTTATAATGTACATACCAACAGGAAGGCTATTAATGTCAATGGTAGTGATATTGCCAGTAATTTGTTGCTGCCTGCAGGTTTGCCCCAGGTTGTTTAGTACCAGTAAAGTGCCGGTGCTATTCGTATTGATGTCTACTACAATTTTATCGTGAGCTGGATTAGGGTAGATACTTATTACACTTTTATTACTAATATTTTTGATACCTGTAGGTATTACATTGAGTGTTGCAGGATCAGAAGTATCGGAACAGCAAATTCCATTAGTCAATATACATCTGTATTCTACACCATTGAGTGCTGTTGCGATAGGTGATATGACCAGGTTATTTGTATTCACTCCGCTATACGGAGATGTATTGGTAAGATTGGTCCATGCACCGGCACCTACTTTTTTCTGCCATTGATAGTAAGGTACATAAGTAGTAGTGCTCGCGGTAAACGTTACAGTTTTGCCGGCAGTATCTGTTTTAGTAATAGGCTGGCCAGTAAATAAAGTACCTGCAGGGCAAGTAGTTAAATATATTTGTCCGATTTCCCTGTTAGTAAGTGCCCTGTTGTACAATGCCACATCATCCATCAAACCGTTAAAGGGATTAGTGCTATCTGTATAGTCTAAACCCATATGGAATTTACCAACGGGTGAACTGAAGGTTGTTGAAGAAGTAGAAGCAAATATAACTGTATCTAAAAACAGGTCGAAAGTGCTACCTGTTTTTCTCATAGTAATAAAATGCCATTGATTGAGTGTTATAGGGGTTGTTGCAACGTCGGATATACCTCCAAATAAAATACTAAGGTCATTGCCAGTCCCTCCAAATCCATCATTAATTACCATGCCATAGCCATTGCTATTACTGTTACCATTGTAAATAACAAGTGAGTTTTGTGTAGTATAAGCGTTTATCCATAAATTAAAGGTAAGATCGCCGGTACCGGGAAATAAAGTGTCACGATACAGCATACCATCTACTCCATTAAATTGATAGGCTGCGTTTCCTAATCCATGCCTGTCGGTATGTAAATTAGCACCACCGTATATGGTCAGATCACGGCCATTACCGGATGCATCTTTTGCGTTGCCACAAAAAGGATAATAAGCTACAAGCCCGGCTGAAGGAATTTGAGCTATAGCTATGTACTTAATGCAGATGAATGTTGCGAGTAAAAAAAGTTTTTTCATAGTATATAATTTTGCTACAAAATAAGATTATTTGCTGATTTTACAATACAAACGGGCACCTGGAGAGCATAAAAATAAATGGGATATTCTGATATTAATGCAGTTCTAACAGGCGATAGCTTGCGTATTACCATTGAAGCATACCATTCCTATCAGCGGTCAAAATGACAAAGTAAGGGGATCTTAAATGTTTATCAAAAACAATTGTGGGACTACACCTATTAATATCACAATAATGCAGGTGATAACCAACAGCACTTTATCTATAATGGTAACGGATGAGTTTAGCTCGGGATTACCTTGCTTAAAGTACATAGCTATGATAACACGGAAATAGTAGTACACACCGATAGCTGCCATGAGCAAACCGAAGATAACGAGCCATAAGAGTTGTCCTTGTTGTACGGCTGCATAGAGCACATAGTACTTAGCCATAAAACCACCCGTAAGTGGTATACCTGCCAGCGACATCAGGAAGATAGTGGTAACAAAAGCGAGCAGTGGCTCTTTTTTAGCCAACCCGTTAAAGCCGTCGTAAGTATAATCTTTCAATTTGAGCAGTACTGCAAATATGCCAATAGTTGCCACGCTATATGCTACCGAATAAATAATGATACCTTGCCAGGCAGCAGCATTTATAGAGATGACAGCAAAGAGCATAAAGCCCGCCTGCGCAATAGAAGAATAAGCGAGCATGCGCTTAACACTTTGCTGGAACACAGCTGTGAGATTACCGACGAGTAAAGTGGCGGCTGTGATGATAGCGAGTATGAACATCCACCTGCTGCCGAGCGAACCAAATGATGCCTGGAACAAACGCAGGAAAGCAAGGAAGGCGGCAGCCTTACCAATGGTAGCCATGTAAGCAGTGAAGGGTGTGGGTGCACCATCGTACACATCAGGTGTCCACATATGGAAGGGTGCTGCAGATACTTTGAACGACAGCGCTATAACGAGAAACAATATACCCGAGAGCGCAAGCGGATTTAATGTATCGGCCTGCAAAAAGCTGAAGCTGGCAACATTGAAAGAACCTGTGGCGCCGTATAATAAGGTAATGCCCATGAGCAGGATGCCTGTAGAGAAGGCACCCATGAGGAAATATTTTAAAGATGCTTCGCTGCTCTTGAGATTCTTTTTATCGCTGCCCGATAAAATGTACTGGGGTATAGATAATATCTCAATGCCAAGGAAGAGCATGAGCATATTGCTATAGGTGGAGAGTATATACAAGCCGCATAAGATGAAGAAGATAAGCGCGAAATACTCTGCCACATGATTGCCGACCTTAGCTATGTCTTTGCCTACGAGTAAGAGGTATAAAAAGGTGCAGCCAGTCATGAGGGTATTGAACCAAAGCGAATAGCGGTCTATGCGTAGCATATTATTAAAGTATGCCTGCGGAGCGGTAGCAGCGGTTTCGGTAAGGTCCCATATGTTGACACCGAGCAGCAATGCCAATAATATAATAGCCAGTGTGACAACGCTTTTCTTTTCGCGCATCATAATGGCGGCGAACATGAGCATGATACCGAGTATTGCAGCAGCAATGATTGCTTTCATTTTTAGTCGTAAGTATTTAGTCGTAAGTCGTAAGTGAGTTTAGTCACAAACAACGGTTTTCATTTGTCATCGTTTATACTCTGCGATCTCTTTAGCGTACTCTGCGGTTAATAATTTAAACGCAAAGAGCGCAAGGATTCGCAAAGGTGCGCAAAGCCGTTTTACTTTACTAACATATTAGCAACGCCTGAGGTCAGATCTAAGAGTGGTTGCGGATATATACCCAATACCACTATAAATAAGATGACAACCGTTATTGCTATAAATTCATTTATACTAAGATCTTTTACTATAGCCGCCTCGCCCGCGCTGCCATAAGCAGTACGTTGCACCATATTGAGTGTGTACACCGCACCTAATATAACACCTAAACCTGCGAGCACCATAAATGTGATATGATAGTTAGACGGATTCTGGAACAAACCATTGAAGAGCATGAACTCACCGATAAAACCATTGGTTAAAGGCAATGCAATATTTGCAAGCGCTATAACAACTAAAGCAATAGCTAATTTGGGTGTGGTGCTAGCCATGCCACCTAGCCTGTTCATATCACGGGTGCCGAAGCGTTCTTCTATCATGCTAGCAATGAGCCACATGCCGGTGATATTAATACCGTGGTTGAACATTTGTACCATGATGCCATGCATACCCACTTGCGTATTAGAAAAAGCGGCAGCGCACATCAGGCCCATGTGGGCGATAGATGAATAAGCTATAAGTCGTTTCAGGTCTGTTTGTACAATGGCCAAGAAAGATGCATAAATGATACCGGTAACAGACATGATAACTACTGTGTTTGCCCAATAAGAAACACCGTCGGGTACAACAGGCAGCAACCAGCGCAGCACGGCGAACATACCCATCTTTACCATAAGTGCACTGAGGATGATAGTAACCGGTGTAGGAGATTGCTCGTAAGTGTCGGGCTGCCATGTGTGGAAAGGGAAGACCGGCATTTTAATAGCAAATGCGATGAACAGGAGCCAAAATACCCAATGTGCATTGAGCGGAGATAATGAACGGCCCGCTTGTACCATATTGCCCCAGGCAAAACTATTAACACCCGGAGTTTGTATGGATAAATAAATTAAAGCAGCCAGCATAAGCAGGCTACCCACAAAAGTGTAGACGAAGAATTTAAAAGTAACGGGTATGCGGCGTTCGCCACCCCAGATAGAGCAGAGAAAATAAACAGGTATCAACGCCAGCTCCCAGAAAATATAAAATACCAATGCATCATACGCGAGAAATACACCCATAAGGCCTGCCTGTGAGAGCATCATTAAACCCCAGAAAGCTGAGGGGCGATCAACAGGTTTGTTCCACTGGGAGATAACCACTACCGATGTAACAATAGCTGTAAGCAGGCAAAGCATAGCAGACATACCGTCTGAAAACAAACTGAATTGCGTGCCGAGATTGGGTATCCATGGTTTTGTAAAAGATATCGTGTCACCCGTATACATGTGGCAGGACACAGCTACCGCAAAAGCGAGCGTAGCCAATGAGCCCAATAACGCCATGGTTTTTGCACCATTGCCCTTCAGCGCAAAGCTGATAAGGCCTGACAAGAAAGGAATTACTATGAGTAATATTAATATCATATTTACCTTAGATCGTAATTTTTATCCAAAAAAAGCCCAGCGCAAACAACAATACCATACCGAGCACCATAACAAAAATGTAAAAGCCTACTTGCCCGTTCTGCAACAACCTGATACGGTCGCTACCCCAACGAACTGTTTTACCCACACCGTTCACCACACCATCGATACCCATGCGTTCTGCAAAGCGGTCGAGCAGGTCAGAGAACATATCCAGCGGGCGAACAATGATGGCATCGTATATTTCGTCTACATACCATTTATTAGCCAATACTTTTCTGAAGCCTTTATATTCACCACCAAATTGTTTTACAGCAAATAATTTACGCGTAGCGAAGAAGATAATGAGCAAGCCTATTATAGTACCGCCGAGCATCATATATTCTTTAGTGTGCAGCGCAGGATCAGACTCGTTAGAGAAAGCAGGAATGCCGGCCTTTGCTAGAAAATCATTTAAGAAATCATGGCCGCCATATAATGCAGGTATTTGTACAAAACCACCGATGAGTGATAATGCTGCGAGAATAATTAAAGGCAAAGTAATAGCCCATGGAGATTCGTGCAGATGATGCGCTTGGTGCTCAGTGCCGCGGAAACCGCCGAAGAATACGAGGAACAATAGGCGGAACATATATACAGCAGTAAGCACAGCAGTGAATGTTGCTACCCAGAAATAAATAGGGTTATGTGCATAGGCTGCGAGCAATATTTCATCTTTAGAAATAAAACCCGAAGTAAAAGGGAAGCCTGAGATGGCCAGCACTCCAATTAAAAATGTGATGAAAGTAATTGGTAGTTTTTTAGACAATCCGCCCATGCGGGTAATATCCTGTTCGCCGCCCATAGCATGAATAACAGAACCTGCACCGAGGAATAATAATGCTTTGAAGAAGGCATGCGTCATAACATGGAACACCCCTGTTGTATAAGCACCAACACCCAAAGCCAGGAACATAAAACCAAGCTGGCTGACAGTAGAATAGGCGAGCACTTTTTTAATATCATTTTGATACAGTGCAATGGTTGCAGCAAGCAAGGCTGTAGCTACACCGATAATAGCAACCAAGTTTTGAGCCATTGGTGCGAGATCGTATAAGACATTGCTACGTGCGATCATATACACACCTGCTGTAACCATGGTTGCAGCGTGGATGAGTGCAGATACAGGAGTAGGGCCCGCCATGGCATCTGGCAGCCAGGTATATAAAGGTATTTGCGCGCTCTTGCCCATAGCGCCTATAAACAGGCAAATAGCTATCCAGTTGTAAGTAGTAGTTGGGACGAGAACAGCGCCGCTCTTCAATGTGCCGAAGAATTCCTGGTAAGAGAGCGTGCCATAATTCAACAAAATCATGAGCATGCCCACAAGGAAACCCAGGTCGCCAATACGGTTCATAATAAATGCTTTCTTGGCTGCGTTGGTATAATCACGATTCTTGAACCAAAAACCAATGAGCAGATATGAGCAGAGGCCCACACCTTCCCAACCAATGAACATGATGAGATAGTTAGCGCCCAGCACCAGTAATAGCATAGAGAACACGAAGAGGTTGAGATAGGCAAAGAACTTGGTCATGCCCTTGTCTTCGTGCATATAAGATGTAGAGTAAACGTGTATGAGGAAACCGATACCGGTTATTATTAATAAGAATAAAGAAGACAGTGCATCAACCTGGAAAGCGAAAGGGATCTGTAGCTTGCCTGACTGTATAAAGTTGAATAAAGTAATAGTAACGGGAGCAGCAGCAGTTCTTACTTCGAAGAAAATACCAATTGAAATAACAAGTGATGCCAGCACTGCGAGGCTGCCAATAATGCCGCCTGCAGACTTAGGTATTTTCTTCCAGCCAAGGCCATTGATAAGAAAACCAAGGAGTGGAAATAAAGGAACTAAATAAACTAACTGAGTAAAGCTACCCATAGAACTTGTCTAATGTTTTAACCTATTCAAAATATTAATGTCAACTGAATGCACCTTGCGATACATCATTACTATTACTGCCAGTCCTACTGCTACTTCTGCCGCTGCCACTACCATTATAAAGAACACGAATATCTGTGCGGAAGTATCTACATACATTTTAGAAAATGCTACGAGCAATAAATTCACTGCATTCAGCATGAGCTCAATGCACATAAAAATGATGATGGCATTGCGGCGCATGAGTGTACCCATGATGCCAATGCTGAACAGGGCCATGCTTAAAAACAAATAGTAGTGTATTGGCATTTTGTCAAATTCAAAAGTTAAAAGTCAAAACCTAAAACAGGCACTATTCTTTCTTTCCTATCACAATTGCACCAATCATAGCACTGAGAAAAAGAACACTGCTTATTTCGAAAGGCAGTACATATTGCGTAAACAATACCCTGCCCAGGTTTTTTATTAATCCAATATCTGTAGATGCTTTATCTAATGAAGATAAAGTAGCTGTACGCAAGGCAGCCAGTACTACCAAAAACAAAACACCTCCTGCTATCATGCCTGCCAGCTGTACCAACCTGCTTTTCTGCGGTTCTACATCGGCATTTAAATTCATAAGCATGATAACAAACAGAAACAAGACCATAATAGCGCCTGCGTAAACAATAACATTTACAATTGCGAGGAATTGTGCATTCAATAACAAATAATGACCGGAGATAGCAAAGAAAGTAGCTATAAGGAACAGCACACTATTTACCGGGTTGCGGCTGAGTATAACACCCAGTGCGCAGCCTATAGCCATAACCGTAAGAAACCAAAATAGTATTTCGTAAATGCCCATAAATAAATTATGCGTTCTCCTGTTTTTTAGGGTGAGGTATCAGCAAGTCTTCTTTTTTATAAATGAAGCTCTCGCGTGTATAATTAGCCGGCATCACGGTTTCACTCATGTAAATAGCATCTTTAGGACAAGCCTCCTCACAAAAACCACAGAAAATACAGCGCAACATATTGATCTCGTATTTAGCAGCATATTTCTCTTCGCGATATAGATTTTCTTCTCCCGGTTTGCGTTCTGCAGCTTCCATAGTAATTGCTTCCGCAGGGCATGCTAATGCGCAAAGGCCACAAGCAGTGCAACGTTCACGTCCTTCTTCATCGCGGTTGAGTACATGTAGTCCGCGGAAAGTAGGGCTGAAGGGGCGTTTTACTTCGGGGTAATTATAAGTAGCCTTCTTCTTAAATATATGGCCGAGTGTAATAGTAAGCCCTTTAAAGATAGCAGGCAGATAAATTCGCTCCGAGAAGGTCATCGGGCTGCGGTTTACTGCTTGTGCTCTGTTAGTTAGTTGCTCCATTGTTTATTATTTAAGTACCCACAAGATCACAATTCCTGTAATCAGCATATTCACCAATGCCAATGGTATCAATGATTTCCAGCCTAAACGCATCAACTGGTCGTAGCGGAAACGTGGCAGTGTCCAGCGTACGAACATGAAGAAGAGTATAAAGCCAATAATTTTTGTCATTAAAACACCTACACATAATAAGGTAAATAACCATGCAGGTACATGCTGTGCTACTGCATCCATGAACGGGAAATTGTACCCTCCAAAGAAGAGTGTAGCCATGATAGCAGAGCTTACAAACATGTTCACATATTCTGCAAACAAGTAGAAGCCGAGTTTCATAGAAGAATACTCCAGGTGGTAGCCCATGTTCAATTCGCTTTCTGCTTCTGCCAGGTCGAAAGGTGCGCGGTTCAATTCTGCGAATGCACAAACGAGGAATATTAAAAAGCCCAGTGGTTGTTTAAAGAAATACCATGTGAACCAATGCCCATCCCAAAAACCATGCTGTTGAGAAACGATCTCGCGAAGGCTGAGAGAGCCTGTCATCATGAGTAAAGCGATGAGGCTGATGCCCATTGCCAGTTCGTAAGAAATAGCCTGAGATGCTGCACGTATACTACTTAATAAAGAGAACTTGTTATTAGAAGCCCAGCCACCTAACATAATGCCGTACACACCCAAACTTACTACACCAAATATGAAGAGGATGCCAATATTAATATCCGCTACCTGCAGGGAAACAATATGACCGTTAGATAAAGTAAAATCAGGACCCCAGGGAACAACTGCACTTGTCATACAAGCAGTGAGCATAGCCAAACACGGTCCTAATATAAAAAGTACGCGGGTAGAACGTTCAGGGATGATCTCTTCTTTCATAAAGAGTTTGAGACCGTCAGCAAGGGGTTGTAAAATACCAAATGGACCAGCACGGTTAGGCCCGCGACGGTCCTGCATAACAGCAGCCACTTTACGCTCTGCCCATGTAGCGTACATGGCAATACCTAATGAACCCAACAGGATCACTGTAATTAGTATTAATTTTTCTATAATAAACGCTATGTCAACCTGCAGTAGCAGCATAAGGCGCAAAAGTAGTTTTTAGTTAAAAATTTTCCAGTCTTCTTTATATATAAATTCCACTCAGCTATTCCGGTTTATTCTTTTTAAAATCATTTGAATGCGCGGGCCCCTCGATCTTTGACAGATCTACGTCAGGCCTGTTCACATCACTCTCGCTATGTATATCAAATAATAGTTTTGGGTTTTTGCCGATCACATCGTTTATCAGTTCGGGTTGCGGCACTACTTCATTGATATAATGATTCTGTGACATAACACTGCTACGACGAATTTTTGTTGGACCTTCTATGACCCAATCTTTAGTTTCTTTTTTATGGAAACGGCAATCGTTACATATCCATTCTTCCACTTCACCCCATTGGTCTTTGCGGGCTGTAACTCTAAATACTTCTTCACCACGCATCCATAAACGAACCTTGCCGCTGCATGTAGGGCAGTCGCGGTGAGCATCCACTGCTTTAGTGAACCATACACGATTTTTGAAACGGAATGTTTTATCAGTTAATGCCCCAACAGGACAAACATCAATTACATTGCCGATAAATTCATTATCTAAAGATTTGCTGAGGTAGGTGCTTATTTCTGAATGCTCGCCCCGGTCTAATATGCCATGCTGGCGTTTATTGGTAAGTTGGTCAGCAGTATACACACAACGGAAGCAGAGTATGCAACGTGTCATATGCAATTGTATATAAGGGCCAATATCTTCTTTTTCAAAAGTGCGGCGATCGAATTCGTAGCGGGTTTTTTCTGTGCCGTGTTCGTAGCTCAGATCCTGTAGATCACATTCACCGGCCTGATCACAAACGGGGCAGTCGAGTGGATGGTTCATTAACAAAAATTCCACTACACCCTTTCTTGCATCCAGTACTTTATCAGAAGTAATGTTTTTTACTTCCATACCATCCATTACCGTAGTACGGCAGCTGGCAACCAGCTTGGGCATGGGGCGTGGGTCTTTTTCAGAACCTTTGCTTACCTCTACCAGGCAAGTGCGGCACTTACCACCACTATCCTGCAGCTTGCTATAATAGCACATAGCAGGAGGTGTAACGTCGCCACCTATCATACGGGCTGCATTTAGGATGGTTGTGCCCGGTGCGACTTCGACAGCTATATTGTCAATAGTAACCTTAAATTTTTGAACCTCAGACATAATCTTTGCGATTCCTTTGCGTCAGACTTTGCGTCCTCTGCGGTTTATAAATTATTAACTACTCTTCTTACTCCATCTTTCATTCTTACGACATTAAAATTCATCAATAAGCCTAGTTTTACTCCTGTTAGCTTTAAATAGGTTAGCACTTGTGCCAAGTGTATATCATTTAAAGCGTCTACTGCTTTTACTTCTATAATTACTTTTTTCTCAATTAAAATATCACACCTAAATCCACATTCCAATTTTATTTCTTCAAATATCAGTGGAATCGGTTTTTGCCTTTCCACTACTAATTCCTTTTTTATCAGCTTGTGAATTAAACATTCTTCATATACTGATTCTAATAATCCCGGTCCTAATTGTTGGTGAATATTTATTGCTTCACCAATTACAATATTTGAAATCTCGTTTTCTGTCATAAAAGGTTAAACGCAAAGAACGCTAAGTATCGCAAAGAACAAACTTTATTAGCAACTACCCAACAGCAGCCGGAACATGTATAGGATCGGCGTAATGTGCCAAACCATAATTCCTTTTCTGCGATTCATCAGGATTTAAAACATGCCATTCAAATTCATCTCTGAAATGACGTATAGCAGCAGCAACCGGCCATGCAGCAGCATCACCGAGAGGACAAATAGTATTGCCTTCTATTTTGCGCTGTATATCCCAAAGCAGATCTATATCGCTCATCTTACCTTTTCCGTATTCTAAATTCTTCAGTATTTTATACATCCAGCCGGTGCCTTCACGGCAAGGGCTGCATTGTCCGCAACTTTCATGATTGTAAAAACGAGCCAGTGACATGGTATGACGCACCACACACTGATCTTCATCCAGCACTTCAAAACCACCTGAGCCCATCATTGAGCCTGTAGCAAATCCGCCGTCAGCTAAACTTTCGTAACTCATGATACGTGTTTCGCCTTTTGCTGTCTTTAATAGTAAGTTAGCAGGAAGAATAGGTACTGAAGAGCCGCCGGGTATGCATGCTTTTAATTTTTTACCTTTTGCGATACCACCACAATATTCATCGCTATAAATAAATTCTTCAACAGAGCAGGTCATATCTATTTCGTAGATACCCGGCTTGTTGATATTACCACAAGCAGACAATAGCTTAGTGCCGGTAGATTTGCCGATACCAATTTTTGAATATGCCTCACCACCATTGTTGATAATAGGGACTACAGCAGCTAATGTTTCTACATTGTTTACCACAGTAGGGCGCATCCATACGCCTTGTACGGCAGGGAAAGGAGGTTTGATACGCGGATTACCGCGCTTTCCTTCCAGGCTTTCTATCAATGCTGTTTCTTCGCCGCAGATATAAGCACCTGCACCACGATGCACATAAATTTCGCAATCGAAGCCCGTGCCTAAAATATTTTTACCGAGCCAGCCATTGTTCTTTGCTTCAGCGATAGCCTGGTCGAGTATATCAACTATCCATGCGTATTCACCACGGATATAAATGTATGTATGATTACTGTTCAGCGCAAAACTGCTCACTATTAAACCTTCTATCAATAAGTGAGGGAGAAATTCCATCAGGTAACGGTCTTTAAATGTACCGGGCTCTGATTCGTCAGCATTACAAACCAGGTGACGAGGCACGCCTTCAGGTTTTGCCAGGAAGCTCCATTTCAAGCCGGTAGGAAAACCTGCACCACCACGTCCGCGTAAGCCACTCTTCTTCACCTCTTCCACTATTTCGTCAGGCGTCATTTTAAACGCTTTCTCTACAGAGCGGTAACCGCCATGCTTGCGATAGACATCGTAGCTACGAATGCCCTCTATGTGTGCGTTCTCTAATAATAATTTTATTGCCATACCCTAATTCGAAATTCAAAAGTCAAAATTCAAAAGCCTTGTTTTGAATTACATTTTACCGCTTTGCCTTGCTAGCAATATCCAACCTTGTTTCTTCTTCATCCAAACCTGTAATACGCTCAAATTAAATTCTACTGCCTTGCTATTCATAGCCACATCGATCAACATTTTTGACCGTACCAATGCTATATCTCCTTCTTTTTGCATCTCTATATCAGTCTGCTTCATATCTGTGTATAACAACTTGCCGTTGTACATATCATTCATTATCTCCTGCCTGCTCTGTACCATACCATTTGAATGACCGTACTTTATTTTATCATCTATTAGTTTCTTTATTGCAACTGTATCTCTTTTCAGCATTGCTACATTGAGATCGCCCATTGATTTTTTTAAAGCCGCATCATCTTGTGCAATGAGGTTGCAACTAAACAGCAGAAAAAATATAGTTATGGTATAGCGCATAATTAATTATTTACTGAAGCGTTTTTTCTGCATTCATCAATAATCCTGTCTATTTTTTCTTTCGTTAAGTGTTCTCTGTACGTTTTACCTAATTGCATCATGGGTGCATAGCCACAAGCGCCGAGACACTCTACTGTTTTTAAAGTGAACATACCGTCAGGCGTGGTTTGCCCCACTGTAATGCCCAATTTGTTTTTGATGTAATCAATAATATCATCACTGCCATTCACCATGCATGGGCCGGTTTGACAAACTTCGAACATGTACTTCCCCACAGGTTTCATATTGAACATGCTGTAAAAAGTAGCTACCTCATACACTTCTATTGGCTCAATGCTTAGCAATTCTGCTACGTAGTCCATTACAGGTACGTCCAGCCAGCCGCCAAATTCATCCTGCGCCATATGCAGTAAGGGCAACAAAGCACTCTTCTGCTTTCCTTCAGGATAGCGTGCGATGAGTTCTTTTACAGCGTTCAGTTTTTCTTCTGAAAATTTTATTGTCATTTCAATAATAATCTATTAAGCGTCCAGTTCTCCCGCTATCACATTTAAACTACTTAAAGCAATTATAGCATCACTTAGCAAACCACCTTTGATCATTTCAGGATAAGCCTGATAATAAATAAAACATGGTCTGCGGAAATGTAAACGATAAGGTGTGCGCCCGCCATCACTCACCAGGTAAAAACCCAGTTCGCCATTACCACCTTCTACAGCATGATATACTTCGCCTGCGGGTGCATCTATTTCACCCATCACCATTTTAAAATGATAGATAAGTGCTTCCATTTTGGTGTACACATCTTCTTTCGGAGGTAAGTGAAAACGATCTGCCTCCTTCGCATAAAAAACATCTTTCTGCTCTGGAAATTCTTTTTCTATTTTTTCGATCTTCTCAATTGCTTGTTTTATGATGCTGTAGCTCTGCCACATTTCACCGTTGCGCACTAAATAACGATCATATACATCGCCGGCAGAACCTACGGGTATTTTAAAATCAAAATCTTCGTAAGAACAATAAGGTTGTGCAACACGCACATCATAATCAACACCTGTTGCGCGAAGATTAGGGCCTGTGAAGCCATAGCTTAAGGCTCTTTCAGCACTGATGGGTCCGGCCCCTACACAACGATCCATGAAAATACGGTTACGGTCAAGCAGGTTCTCAAATTCTTTCAGCACCTTGGGGAATGTTTCCATAAAGGCATGCAGCTTGGTAAAAGAAACTGCTGAGAAATTACGTTCAAAACCACCTACACGACCAATATTAGTTGTAAGACGTGAGCCACATACTTCTTCGAATATTTCGTAGATAGCTTCTCTTTGCTGGAATACATAAGTAAACACAGTAAGTGCACCTGTATCTACGCCGATAACAGAATTACAAACCAGGTGGTCGGCTATGCGTGATAATTCCATGATGATGACACGGAGATAATCAACACGCTTAGGGGTTTTTACACCCAGTAATTTTTCTATGGTCATGTGCCAGCCCATATTGTTGATAGGGGACGAGCAATAATTTAAACGGTCTGTAAGTGGTGTAACCTGGTAATAAGGCCTGCGTTCGGCAATTTTTTCAAAAGCGCGGTGAATATAACCTATGGTTGGTGTGGCTTCCATCACCCGCTCACCATCTATCTCCAGGATATTCTGGAAGACACCATGAGTAGCAGGGTGTGTAGGTCCCAGGTTGAGCGTAGTGGTTTGCTTTTGCAGCGATTCGTCTGCAAGTTTTATATGGTGCTGGTGTTGCTGTAATTCAGTCATATTCTTTGTTATCTTCCAAACATTTCGTCATCCTTGTCGGTGCGCTGTGGATCTTCCAACGTATATTCTTTACGCATCGGGAAATAATCCATCTCATCTACATTCAGTATGCGAATAAGATTAGGGTGGCCGACAAAGTTGATGCCATAAAAATCAAAAGTCTCACGTTCCATCCAATTAGCACCAGCGTATAATTTAGTAGCGGTGAATACATCGGGCTTTGCAACCGGAACATATATTTTCATGCGCAGGCGAACATTGTCCTGCATATTGTGCAAATGATACACTACACTCAATTCTTCACCTTTTCTGTCAGGGTAGTGAACGCCTGTAAGATCTGTAAGAAAGCGGAAACGCAATTGCTCGTCGTCAAACAAAAATTGCATCACTTTTAAATTGAGTGATGCAGCTGCTGTGAATGTAAGCATGCCATAAGGCATTGCCCATTCGGTAAGCTGGTCGCCAAATTTCTCTGTTAAACGTTGTTGTATTATTTCGTTGGTCAATGCCATTTCAAAGTCAAAAGTAAAAAGCCAAAAGTTGTTTTGATTTTCGGCTTTGTGTTTTTATTGTATTCCGTAGCTTTCTAAAAGTGCTTTATACTTTGGGCCTGTTCTTCTGCGCAGGCTTTCGTTCTGTACGAGGTCCTGCAATTTTAAGATACCATCAATGATACCTTCCGGACGTGGAGGGCATCCGGGTACATATACATCCACCGGTATCACCTGGTCTATACCCTGCAGCACAGGATAAGAATCAAATATACCGCCGCTGGATGCACAAGCACCTATGGCTACTACCCAACGCGGTTCTGCCATTTGCAAATATACCTGGCGCAAAATGGGCCCCATTTTTTTAGCGATGGTACCTGCCACTAAAAGCATATCGCACTGGCGGGGTGTAAAGCCCATGCGCTCAGAACCAAAACGTGCCAAATCGTAATGAGAACCCATCGTAGCCATAAACTCAATGCCGCAACAAGAGGTTGCAAATGGCAAAGGCCACAAAGAGTTTTTACGAGCAAGGCCCACTACTTTATCTAATGACGTAGCAAAAAAACCCTCACCGGAATAGCCATCTGGCATCTTCACGATCTTTACATTTGTATTATACTGTACCGGACGAGGCATATTTAAAATTTAAAATTCAAAACTAGTCTTCCCATTCAATAGCGCCCTTCTTTACTATATATATAAAACCACATAAAAAGAAAGCAACGAACATCACTACTTCATAAAAGCCTTCTTTTCCTAAGTATTTAAAATTCACTGCATAAGGATAGAAGAAAATTACTTCTACGTCAAAGAGCACAAATAAAATAGCTACGAGGAAATATTTTACGCTCATCGGTTGGCGGGCGTTTCCTACAGAAGGGATACCGCTCTCGAAATTGACGAGTTTATCATCAGTTTTTCTTTTAGGGCCTAATAAATGAGAAACCAGCATCATTACCACCACAAAACCAATCGCTACGACGAGTTGCAAGGCTACCG
>JABDFN010000004.1 GCA_013286485.1 Bacteroidota bacterium | reverse complement strand
ATATACCTGCTAAATTAAAAAGTAATTTTTGCAAAGCATATTTCTTTTCTTCGTAAACAAGGTACTACCACTTCGCGGGCGGATACCTGCTTACCAGAATGTGGCATCCAGTCAGGTTCATTTTTGCCGGAACCTGAAAATGAGTGTACCTCCACTTTGCCAGCAGCATCTATAGTTGCCACTTGTACCCTTGAGTTTTGTTCATTAAAGTCATTATACAAAAAGCCAAGTGCCCCCCCTGAATTCATTAACAAATAAGAAGAAAACAGACCAGCATCTTCCATAGAATATTGTTCTTTATATACAAATGCATCCCACTGACGATTGCCATCTCCATCGTACGACAGCGCCATAATATCATTATAATGATATTCTCTAACTTCCTGTGTGTTGTAAGGGCTATAATAAAAAGAATAATAACCAAATCCGGGCATGGCAGTAGTACGCACTGCGAAGTAAAAGTATTCTGAAAGCATTACGAAGCCACCATCATTTTTCACTATGATCTGCCTGACTTTAAAATCATTAAAAGCACGTTTTTTATTCCCTGTAGCAGACTGTTGTAACAATTGCGCATCAAAAGGTATTACTTTCCTGTTTTGTAAAGAATCGTCTATTGCATTGTAATAGCCATACAATATGCCATTATAATCACCATTTTTCTTATCAGAATAAAAACCACCTACGTATATCCTATTTTTAACGTTATCCATTTTCATATAGATGCTGGTGGCATATATATCCTGTAATAAGAATTCTGTGCTTTTGAATTTTGTATCATTATTCTTTAAAGACAGCAACCAGAATTTATCTGAATAATCTTTACTGCCTACGGGTGTAAATGCTGGTATATATAAATTACCGTTGTTTGCTATAATAGCTTCTCCTGTTTCCAGATCGTTTACAGAACTAAATTCTGCATGACTTCGCTTTACGATATTCAATTGATCGTCAATCCATTTTCCGTCAAAACTCAATTCATTACCCTTTGTGCGTTTACTATACACAAGAATTGTTTTTTTATCATCAGATATAGCAGAAGAAAAATAAGTTCTGTTAGGACCAAATAATCCCGTTTTGTTGTTATCTAATACTATGGGCTGTTTCTTCAACCTCCCGTTTGCGTCGAGCAAGGCAGCATATTGAACTATTTTATTTCCTTCCAGTGCCTGATATAATATGATGATCTGATCGATGTAAGCAATAAATTTTGTTTCGTATATTTTTTTCGGAAAAAAATCCAAAACTACTGTAGCTATTGGTTTCATAGAATCATTGTAAGCATCCAGGTAAGAACCTTCTACAGAATTTCTATAGGTGTACACTCTGCCGCCAATTTTCCCTATTACAGAAAAATCACCGCCTCTGAAATCGAATTTCTTGTATGGAGAATATGCCACATCTTGTGCAAAGGAGAAAGTATTGCAGCCAAAAAATAAAAAAACTACCAGTACTTGTTTAAATAGATTCATATTCTTCAAAATTAACTGAGAGTTGCAATAATTCGCTCATTATTCTGTTAAAAATCTTGATCTGATATCTTCACCCGGCACCATACAAGTATCAGTTTTTCCAAACCATTTATAGCGATTCCGTGCAATGATATCATATAAGCCATTGCGAATAAAACCCGGAATAATATAAGCTGCAAGTAATATTTTCCAAATGCCACCTAAAACAGATGCTATTTGCAAGGCCGCCGCAAATTTTGTATAATACTTGTCTTTATAATGAAGTATAATCGTTTTAGGGTCAATTTTAATAGAATGTGCAATATGTTTCATTGCCTCTATTCCATATGTTGATTGCAGGGGGGCAAATAAAAACTTTTTTTGCTTGTCCTGTTTTATAATAAACCTCACAATGGAATTGCAAAAATTACAAACACCATCAAAGAATATCACCGGTTGCTGATAGCTGGCGGGCATTATATTTTCTTATGAAACATAGGTTGCGGCAATACCTGTCTTGAAACAGCGTGATGCGTAGTATCCAAATGCCCTGTTCTTGCAGCAACGATAGAGTCAGCCTTTGCTTTTACCTCTATTGCCATCCGGTTATCGAGGTCATCCATTGCTTGCTTATTCATATCTTCCATTTTTGCGCCCACCATCGAATCTACTTTTGCGTGTATAGCGCTCTCTGTAAGCGATCTTTTTTTATCATCTCCACATGCTGATAATAATATTATGGCAAATAATGCCGCAATCATTTTATTCATTGGGCAAATTTACGTCTCGCACACTTACGCTACTAATGAATACTAACTTTAACAGTCCTTTTTTCAATATTTAATTATTTGTATGCCTGAATACAGCTAAAAATTAGGAAATTTACTATGGAAAATGCCATATAGAATAATTATCATATTAGTGCTATTGCTTGTTTCTTTTATTCCGTTCAAACATGCGATAGCACAGCGTTCTGCGAATGATACCATCTTGCTAGGGGGTTTTATACAAGGGAAAGATACATTTGCCATGGTATTTCTGAACGATGTGGATATTATCGGTCAATTCGATCCGAAGTTTGCTGAGGAACGGGCAAGGCAGGCAAAACTGAGATATAATGTCTGGAAAGTATATCCATATGCACTTATTGCTGCACAATTATTGAAGAACGTTGATGATACATTAGATAAGTTTGGCAGACGCAGGGAGCGGAAAGCTTATCTAAAAGCTTTAGAAAAAGAGATGAACAGCCGCTTTAAAGGAGAGCTGGTAGATATGAGTATAGAACAAGGGCAGATACTGGTAAAATTGATAGACCGACAAACAGGAAAGAATTGCTTTCATATTATCAGAGAACTAAAAGGTGGATTTAATGCACTCATCTGGCAATCTGTTGCACTTGTTTTTAATAATAATTTGAAACGCGAATATGATCCTTATGACAGGGATAAAGACATAGAAAAATATGTGCAGGAAATAGAAGCCTATAATTTGCATCGCTACCAATTTGAACAACAAGCAAGACAAAGAGCAACACTGCAAAAACAATTGCAACAATACAAGGCTACACACAACGTCAATTAGCTTTTTAGCTGATTATTCCCTTATTTTGTTCTTAACAACATCCCCTCCATATCTACATATATGAAGCTTAAGATTTTGGCAATAGCAGCCCATCCTGACGATGTAGAATTGAGTTGCGCAGGCACTCTTATAAAACATGCTCAAATGGGACATGCAGTAGGTATACTGGATATGACACGCGGTGAATTGGGTACTCGCGGCACACCGGAACAGCGAATAGAAGAAGCAAGAGCTTCTGCAAAAAGAATGGGAGTAGCTGTTAGAGAAAACGCAGGTATGGCTGACGGTTTTTTTCGTAATGACCAGGAACACCAGTTGATACTTATCGGTTATATACGTAAATACCAGCCCGATATAATAATTGCCAATTCATTGTCTGACCGCCATCCCGATCATGGACGTGCCGCCAAACTTGTTTCAGATTCCTGTTTTTTATCCGGTTTGCGTAAAATAGCTACTACGGCAGATGGTTCTTTACAAAAAGCATGGCGTCCGGGACGGGTTTTTCATATGATACAAGACCGATTTGCCGAGCCCAGCTTTATAGTAGATATATCGGACGCTTTTGAAATAAAAATGGAGGCTATCAAGTGCTTTAAAAGCCAATTTCATGACCCTGACTCCAATGAACCTCCAACTTATCTTGCAACTGACCGGTTTTTAAAAACAATAGAAGCTAGGGATGCAATGATAGGCAAGCGGATAGGCAAAAAATATGGCGAAGGGTTTATATCTGAAAATATACCCGGTATTAGCAACCTGGATGCGCTTATTTTGCCTGAACTACCTTAAATAAGGATATTTGAGCCGCTGAATTAATTTGAAATTATTTTTTTGCATTTCAGCAAAAAAATACGACCTTTGCAGTCCTAAAAAAATGTAAGTATGGCACGCGTATGTCAGGTAACAGGCAGAAAACCCGTAACAGGTCATAAAATATCTTTCTCTAACAAGAAGGCAAAGCGCCGCTTCCTGCCTAATTTGCAGACAAAGCGTTTCTTCCTGGCAGAAGAGGACCGTTGGGTAACATTAAAACTTACTGCAGATTCTATACGTACCATCAATAAAAGAGGTCTTTACAATGTTGTAAAGCAAATGCGCGAAGAAGGACAAGCAATTTAACATCAAATAAAGTAAATAAATAATACAATGGCTAAGAAAGGAAACCGCGTTCAGGTAATATTAGAGTGCACCGAGCATAAAAACAGCGGTATGCCCGGTACCAGCCGTTACATTACCACTAAGAACAAGAAAAATACTCCTGACCGTATTGAATTGAAAAAGTTCAATCCGATCATGAAAAAAGTGACACTCCACAAAGAAATTAAATAATTTTATTATACCTTTAAGATATGGCAAAAGCAGCTAAGACCGCGATAAAAACAAAAGATGCAAAAGCAGCGGCAGAAGCAAAAAATTATACCAAAGTAATTAAAGCGGTACGCAGCCCTAAAACAGGTGCTTATACCTTTAAAGAACAAATGGTACATAAGGATAAAATAAAAGAATTTTTCGCTGCAAAATAACAGCCCTTATAAACAAAACTACACGAATCTATAAAGCCTCTTGTTCGCTAAAAGAACAACTGCGAACCCAAGAAAAGGCCTATAACCATACTACTCCCCCTCGAAATTCGAGGGGTTTTTTTATGCAAAAGAAATCAATTTCAGATATTGCTCTATTCCCATTTAAATACCCTTGCTGCAATAATATAAACAGCAATACCCCATCCACAGACTATCAACAGATCCATCTTCACATCAATCAAGTTGGAACCGTCAAATGCTATGCTGCGCAATGCTTCATTTAAATAAGTAAGTGGCAATATTTTACATACCGGCTGTAGCCATTTTGGAAAGTTATCTATTGAAAAGAAGGTACCTGCTAGTAAAAACTGGGGCATAGTAATAAGATTAGCAAAAGGCGGTATTGAAGATTCATTTTTAGCTACGCTGCTGACAATAAATCCAAAACCCATAAATACCATGAGGCCGAGCATACAAACGACCAGCATTTCTAACAAAGTCAGCCAACCGTGGATCAATGTAAAACCAAAAGCAAAATATCCTATACCAATGATAACGATTGAACCTGTAATTTGGAATATCATACGTGCAATAGCTTCGCCTAATACTATGGACGAACGATTGACAGGTGTGGCAAAAAAACGTTTTAGTACTAAGGTCTGACGAAGGTTAAAAAAAACAAAAGCGGTACCAAACACGCCTGCAGCCAACAATGAAAAACCCAACTGTCCGGGCAAAATAAAATCTATCATCTTATAATCTCTCACTTCATCAAAATGAATATCAACACTTGCCAACGAACCAATACGCTGCTGTATTTGGGGGTCCATGCCTTGAACAACACCATACAATATGGATTGTAATTGCTTTGCTTTTTCCTGCTCTGCAGAAGGGGACTCTAATAATATTTTATATTGGGGGGTTATACCAGCTGCCTGCTTTTCTATTTTAATTGCAGCAACTATTTTATCTTCTTTTAAAGCTGAACGCAGGTCAGTTGTATCGCCCACATCAACCCATTTCAGTATTGATACCTGGTGTAGTATACCATATAAAGGCGAAGTTGTATCACTTCCCGGCATGGAGGCTACATTGAGACGATACCCACGGCCACTCCCAATAAATCCGAAGACTAAAATAAATATTAATGGGAAAGCAATACTGAATACAACTGCAGAAGGGCTTTTAAATATTGCCTGCAAACTTGCTTTAATAATAGCGCGCATAGCGCGTGCATTACTGTAGGTTGACATATAGCGGTAAAGGTAATGATGGTATGTGATGAAATAGAAATTCGCAGGTGAGAATTCGGTAAATAGAATGAGAATTGTTAAAAAAAATGATATAAAGCTTCATATCCTTTAATATGACTAAATTACAAACAGATGAAAAAGTACCTTGGCACGGCCTTATTATTATTGCTTTTACAACCCGTTTTTGCTGCCCGAATATTTATACCTATGGACGCAGAAACACAACATAATCATCTAAAAGCATATGGTGTGGCTTATGCGGCTTTGCAACTAGGTATACAAGTAGATTGGCTACTTAATTATAAAGGCGGAAGTTTTGGAATACTACAGTCTGACGCAATAGAACGTTTGTGCAAACTACGTGGAGTAGATTATGATGTAATGAGTGATGACCAATATGCAGGTGTGCTGGCAGAAATTGCAAATCCTGATGTGAATGAGGACATCATAAAATTAGAAAAAGCCCCTAAGATAGCAGTATACACGCCACCGAATAAAGAACCCTGGGACGATGCAGTAACATTGGTGCTCACCTATGCTGAAATACCTTACGACAAAATATATGATGATGATGTACTGGCTGACAAGCTGCCGAAATATGACTGGCTGCATTTGCATCATGAAGATTTTACGGGCCAGTACGGAAAATTTTGGGCAGGATACAGAAACGCTGCATGGTACCAGAATGATGTAAAAACACTGGAAGCCATAGCGGCAAAGCACGGATACAAAAAAGTGTCAGAACTTAAGCTGGCTGTGGCAAAGAAAATAAGAGATTTTGTGGCGGGAGGTGGATATATGTTTGCAATGTGTTCAGCAACCGACAGCTATGATATAGCACTGGCGGCGGACGGTGTAGATATATGCGACGTGCCATTTGACGGAGATCCGATGGATCCAAATGCACAGCAAAAACTTGATTTCAGCAAGTGTTTTGCTTTCAAAGATTTTCAGCTAACTACGAATCCGTATGAATATGAATATTCATCTATTGATAACACCAATTTCCGCCATGTACCAATGGATGTAGATTATTTTACATTATTCACATTCTCTGCCAAGTTTGACCCCGTACCCGCTATGCTTACCCAAGACCACACTACAACCATAAAAGGTTTTATGGGACAAACTACCAGTTTTAGAAAAGAGACATTGAAATCAAGCGTATTGGTAATGGGTGATTATAAGCCTGCCAATGAAGCAAGATATATACATGGCGAATATGGTAAAGGAACATGGACTTTTTATGGGGGGCATGATCCTGAAGACTATCAACATGCTGTTTATGATCCTCCGACAGACCTAAGCCTGCACCCTACCTCTCCGGGCTACAGGCTGATTTTGAACAATGTATTGTTCCCAGCTGCGAAAAAGAAACCAAGAAAGACATGATCAGGATTACCTTGATTTTAGGTTTGATTCTCTTGATTTTTTATTTTTAATAGATAAATTTAAATTCTGTGTAATTCATTCAATGAAAAATCCTTTTAAAACAGCTGACATCAAGATATTTACTCACACAGTGACTGAAGCTGACACTGCACGCTTTGAAAGTGGTGAAGTGCATCCAGTGTATGCCACATTTGCACTTGCACGTGATGCTGAATGGAGCGGCAGGCTATTTGTATTAGAAATGAAAGAAGATGGAGAAGAAGGCATTGGTACAGGCATCAATATAAAACACATATCTCCGGCCCTTATAGGGGAAGCGGTAATATTCACCGCCACTTTAAAAGAAGTAAGAAAGAATGAAGTGATCAATGATTTTACCGCCAAGGTGGGCGAAAGAATTGTTGCCGAAGGAACTCAATGGCAGAAGATCATTAATAAAGAGAAGTTTGATAAGCTTATTGAATCACTTTCTTAATTCCTCCGCAACTAATGGCGCTAAATGCTCTGCCCAAATAGCATATTCTATAGACGAAGGATGTAAACCGTCGCCAGCAACGAGCGTTTTATCCTTCGCAGCTTCACGGGTGCTGTCTGTAATATATAAGTAGTAGCATTTGTACTCTTCCGTTATTTCTTTGTTAGCTTTATTATAAGCATCAATTTCAGCTGCGATCTTTTGCCTGTCCTTCCCTTCTGCAAAAGGTGTTACCCCCCAATCAGGAATGGATAGTACATATACATGGTGCGGGTTACCATTTGCAAAAACTATTGCTTGTTCTAATAAATCGCGGAATTCTTTTTTATAGTTCTCGATATCACGACCACGATACTGATTATTTACACCGATAAGTAGTGTAACAAAAGAAAAGATTTCATGCAAATTGTGTTCCCGAATAGATGCGGCGAGCTCATCTGTCGTCCAACCGGTAACAGCAATAATTACAGGATCTGCAACATCAAAATCCTGTTTCTTAAGCAATGTTACTGTTTGATTGGGGAAATTCTCTGCATGTGGTACCTGCTCCCCTATTGTATAAGAATCTCCTAAAGCGAGATAAGTAAATTTTTTTGACATCACTGAACGAATACAGTTTTTATGTTTACAAATTCCCTTATGCCAAATATACCTAATTCCCTGCCATATCCGCTATGCTTTACACCACCAAATGGCAACCTCGCATCTGAATGCACGATAGCATTTACAAAGCAATTACCCGCATCCATTTGCGTAGCGGCCAGCTTCTCGGCTCTTGCTTTATTTTTAGATAATATGCAACCACCCAGCCCATAGATGCTATCGTTAGCTATACGAATAGCATCTGTTTCATTCTTTGCTTCAATTATTGCCGCAACAGGGCCAAACAACTCTTCATCATAAGCAGGCATACCTTTCTTCACATTTGTAAGTACTGTTGGCGGATAAAAAGCACCCGTCCCTTCAGGGATATAACCACCGCACAAAAGCTTTGCACCTAATTCAATACTCTTTGTAACCTGATCATGCAGCTTTTCACGCAAGTCAACTCTTGCGAGAGGGCCTATTTTATTTTTTGTATCCATAGGATCACCAAATGGAGATGCTTCCATTTTCTTTGTCATCAGCTTTTCGAACTCTTTGAGAACATGCTTCACCACAACAAACCTTTTAGCAGCCACACAACTTTGGCCACTGTTTAGCAATCGCCCATTCTTACACAATTCAGCAGCAGCATCTACATCAACATCCTCTAGTACTACATATGCGTCGCTGCCACCTAATTCAAGTACCTGTTTTTTCAGGTTTCTACCTGCAGCTTCTGCTATTTTGCTTCCTGCAACCGTGCTACCTGTGAATGTAACCGCTGCTATGGCAGGATCGTTTATTAATGCTTCCACTTTTGAAGAGGGTAATAATAAAGTTTGAAACAATCCCTTAGGGGCTTTTGCTTTTTTGATAACATTTTCCATAGCCAAGGCACAACCACTTACGTTTGAAGCATGTTTCAATACCATGGTATTGCCAGCAGTAAGCGCGGGTGCCATAGCACGAAAGACCTGCCAATAAGGAAAGTTCCAAGGCATAACAGCCAATACCACACCCAATGGTTGAAAACTTACATAACTCTTCTTTGCGTCAGTCTTTACTATTTCATCAGCTAAAAACTTAGGACCTTCTTTAGCGTAATATTCCAACGTTTTTGCGCATTTCTCCACTTCTTCCCTACTCGATTGGATAGGCTTACCCATTTCTTTTGTTGCAAGCTTTGCCAGTTTCTCTTTTTGACGTCTAAGTTCCGCAGCTATATTCTTCAATACCGTTCCCCTTTCCTTCAGACTCATGGCTTTCCATATCTCAAATGCTTTTCTTGCCTGTATGAGCGCCTTACTAACAGTTGCTTCGTCATAGCTATTGTAAGATGCAATTGTTTCACCATTAGTTGGATCTACCGATATTAACTGGTCTGCCATGTTTTTTAAATTTTTAATAAAATTAAGGTTTACTACATTTGCAGGCCATGAAGATTATGTTAAAGTAGGATATACATACTCTTCATCTATAATCGTATAGTTATTAAGAATGACAACAGAAAAAATAAAATTCGGAACAGACGGCTGGCGTGCCATTATAGGGCAGGATTTTACAGTATATAATGTAGCAAGAGTAAGCAAAGGGCTTGCAGATTGGCTATTGCAGGAAGGAAAGAACCCAAAAGTATTAATTGGCCATGATTGCCGCTTTGGGGGAGAATTATTTTCTGGTGTTGCAGCTAAAGTATTATGTGCTAATGGAATAAAAATTGTACTGGCTAAGGGTTTTGTGAGTACACCAATGGTTTCGCTAGGTGTTTTAAAATTAAAGGCACAACAAGGTGTTGTCATTACCGCTTCTCATAACCCACCACCTTATAATGGGTATAAATTGAAAGGAGCACATGGTGGGCCGTCAAGTCCAAAAGTAATTGCGGCTGTTGAAGCCATGATACCTGATGAAGTAGATATGCCTACAGAATCATTGGAATACTGGGAATTGAAAGGAATGCTGGAATATGTAAACCTGGAGGATATGTATATTGAATACCTGCAAACAAAGTTTGATTTTGAAGCGCTGAAAAAGTCTCCTTTCAAACTGGCATACGATGCTATGTTTGGGGCAGGGCAAAACGTGATCCGCAGATTGCTGCCCAGTGCAGTTTTATTACATTGTGACAATAACCCTGGATTTCACGGACAAGCTCCCGAACCACTTGATAAGAATTTACAAGAATTGGCAAAAACAGTAGCTACAACACCTGAAGTAAAAATAGGTTTGGCTACAGACGGCGATGCAGACCGCATTGGCTTGTATGATGAAGATGGTAATTTTGTAGATGCACACCATATCTTACTACTACTAATTCACTACCTGCATAAGTATAAGCATATGAATGGTAAAGTGGTAATAGCATTCTCAGTAACGGATAGAGTAAAGAAAATGTGTAAGGTATATAACCTACCTGTAGAGGTAACACCTGTTGGCTTTAAGTACATCAGTGAGATCATGATACGTGAGGATGTATTAGTGGGTGGTGAAGAAAGTGGCGGCATCGCCGTAAAGGGACATATACCTGAACGTGATGGTATTTATGATGGCCTGGTGATCTATGAGTATATGACCCAATCAGACAAAACGATGAAGCAGCTGATACAAGAGGTATACGACGTGGTGGGTAGTTTCTTCTATGACCGTAAAGATCTGCATATTGAGAATGATAAAAAGAATGCGATCATACTAAAAGCAGCAGCAAAAGGATATACTGCTTTCGGTAAATATAAATTCAATAATATTGAAACAATAGACGGCATTAAATATCATCTTGATAACGGCGGCTGGATAATGCTAAGAGCATCTGGGACTGAGCCTTTATTACGTGTATATGCAGAAGGTAATAGCAAAGAAGAAACTGCGGACATACTAAGAGATGTGCTGGAAACAATTCTATAAAAATAAACCCGGCATAAAACGGGGTTTCATATAATTGTCAAAATATTTTTATTGCATCTTTTTCGCATCATTCAGAAATTGCTCTAAACCAATATCGGTTAAAGGATGCTTTAGTAAGCCTAATATTGAAACTAAAGGGCATGTGCAAATGTCGGCCCCTGCTTCAGCACAACGTACAATATGTAAGGGGTTGCGGATAGATGCAGCTAATACTTCCGTCATGTAGCCTTGAGCATTGTATATACCTACAATCTGTTCTATCAGTTGCACACCATCCCAACTGCTGTCATCTATACGGCCAATAAATGGAGAAACAAAGGCAGCACCTGCTTTAGCAGCCAAAATTGCCTGACCTGCTGAGAAAACTAAAGTGCAGTTAGTACGAATACCATTATCAGTAAACCATTTAATTGCTTTTACGCCTTCTTTTATCATCGGCACCTTCACTACAATATTTTCGTGAATAGCTGCCAATACTTTACCCTCCATTATGATCTCATCGAATGTAGTACCGAATACTTCAGCACTCACGGGGCCATCTACTATTTCGCAAATGTCTTTGTAGTGTTTCATAATCGCATCATGGCCTTTGATACCCTCTTTTGCCATTAATGAAGGATTGGTAGTAACACCATCTAATATACCTAAATCGTTCGCCTCTTTTATCTGTGCAATATTTGCTGTATCAATAAAGAATTTCATAATTGTTTGTAGTTATTACAGGGTGTAAAATTAACTAAATCCCAAACCAATAAGATAGAAGAAATACAGATGTGAATAAAATAAAAAAAATCTGGCAAGTTACTCACATCGCACCGCTACAACCGCCCGCCCTTGCTACATTCCTGTCCTGGGGGATTCAGCAGGAGCTGGTCGTATAAGACTTGCCAGGGTGCAAATGTACATATTTTAGCTGTAAGTAGATAGCAAAAGGTCATAAGCCTATCAACTGCAGGTAGATATTTTTTTACAATTTATTGTTTAGCAAGAGATCCTTTGAGGAAATCTATGACTTTTACTTCCATTGCGTCTTGTTTTCTAATATCTGCGAGATAAACAGAGACCCAATCAGTGAGATGAATAATATAAAAAACCTTTTCCCAATAACTTTTCCCTTTTGACTGTATATCAATAATATTTGGTGTGTATTTACGAATAACTTTTTTATTGATCTGTATACGCATATTCACACGTTCATAATCATCATCGTTATGAATAAATAAAACTGCCTTATCATTTGCTTTATCACGCCAGCCAACTAATTCGTTGTGGTTCATTTCGGGTATCACACGTTCCCAGCCCAACACCTTGCTATTCTCATTCAGTTGTTGACGGATGCGTGTAGCAACCCCTTCAAAATGAGCAGCAGCATAAATTACAGGTAATTTACCATCAAGCTTCTTTGCTATGACATCTGCCTTCTTCTGAATAAATTTCTCATCTGCACGCAATAGTTTTATGGATGCCTTGATGTTTTTAATAAAATCTTCGTTGATCAAGCCAAAATACCTGAGTGTAAATAATATTTGTATACTTGAATAACCAATACATGACCGTGGTGGCATACCTGCCGGAACAAGAATACAATCCAGCTTTTTCTTTTTTGCTATTTCAGCTACCTTGCCACCAGATGTAATACATACAACTGTAGCTTTTGCTTTTAATGCCTGCTGCAATGCATTTATAGTTTCCTCAGTATTGCCGGAATAAGAACAGGCTATAACCAACGAATTTTTACCAACATAAGCAGGTAGAAAATAATCTTTATTGACTGCAAAGGGTATGTCTAATGTACTAGATACATAATTTTGCACAATACTCCCACCAATGCCACTACCACCTAACCCTGTTAATATAACATTACTGAATTCTTTCCTATGTGAAATGAAACGGTAACTTTGCCCAATGATGAGTGCCTCGTGAAGTTGCGTAGGAAAATCCAAAACCAATTGTTTCATTATTGCTTCCATAATTTTTCAATGTTCAAACATAAACAAACTGGCATAAAAGGCGAACAAATAGCTGTAAAGTTTTTGCAAAATTCGGGATATTCAATACTAGAGCGTAATTGGAGACATGGTAAAAAGGAGGTAGATATCATAGCTAAAAAAGATGATATATTAATAATTGCTGAGGTAAAGACCCGCAATAACTATGATTTTGGCTTCCCAGAAGAAGCAGTTAATACAAAAAAGCAAGAATTTTTACGTGAGGCTGCTATGGCCTATATAGAAATACACCGACAGCATACAGACATACGATTTGATATTATAAGCATACTACTGGACAAGGAGGCTGTAAAAGAAATTTTGCATTTTGAAGCTGCATTCTAATCCGCTGATTGTATTTAAAATGCGGTTATCCTATTAACTATATTAATCTGAAAAGTTTGGGGTTCTTTTTTACTTTTATACTGCCCGTCTGTGGATAGGCAATGTTTTCATGACTACTTCAAACAATGCTCCTGTTAAGGACCCGCTCACTTTGTTGCGGAAAATAATTTTCATCGCAGCACTTGGCGCATGCACCACACCTCTCATAACACCTCCAATAGCTTTGTTGATGGGGCTTGTTATTGCACTTACAATAGGTCATCCTTATTTACATTTAAACAGAAAAGCCACTAATCATTTACTTAAAATATCAGTAGTTGGTCTTGGTTTTGGAATGAATATTAATGATGCCATGAAAGCCGGTAAAGAAGGTTTTTTATTTACTGTAGTTTCTATCTCAGGCACTTTAATACTTGGCGCTTTACTCGGCTGGCTATTAAAAGTAGAAAGGAAAACTTCTTATCTTATTTCATCAGGTACAGCTATTTGTGGAGGGAGCGCTATTGCAGCAGTAGCCCCAGTAATACAAGCAGAAGAACATTCTATTACAGTAGCGCTGGGTATTGTATTCATTCTTAATTCAGTAGCGCTATTTATATTTCCACCCATTGGACACTGGTTGCATTTAACACAAGAACAATTTGGCATATGGAGTGCAATAGCTATTCACGATACAAGCTCAGTAGTTGGTGCCGCAAGTAAATATGGATCAGATGCACTAAAAATAGCAACAACCGTAAAACTTGCACGTGCATTATGGATAATACCGCTTGCTTTTCTTTCAGCCATTGTATTTAAAAATAAATCGAAAAAAATAAATATCCCATGGTTCATAGGCGGCTATATACTGGCAATGTTGTTATTTACCTATACATTTTTCGTACACGAATATGGACATTATGCTGTGTTTATCGCCCGACAAGGGTTAACTATTACTTTATTCCTGATAGGAGCGGGATTATCTAAAAAAGTAATAAGCGCTGTTGGTGCCAAACCATTTATACAAGGCATACTTACCTGGATAGCAATTGGCATAACAGCATTATGGGCAGTAATGCATTTGATATAACCTATTCAATACAGATCGATCTATAAAAGAGAGTGGCAATTATCCTATCTTTATTTCTAAGAAATGACTACATTAATGAAGTATTATTTATTACACCTGTTATTTGTTTTACCATTTATATCATTAGCACAAGATTCACTGTTGCAAACCACAAAAATTTATGATGAGCTGACTAACAAGTCAATGAAATCTTTGCAGAGCAAATACTTTACTTATATACCCATACGTATGCAAGAAGGTGACAGGATTTTAATTGCATACTCATCAAAAGATTATATACCGGAATTAATTGTTCAGGACAGTGTTAATAATTTAACAAAGAAAGATGCGGATGATAGGCTGGCACAAGGCAAAGAAAGTACCGTATTATTTCCATATATGACCCCCAACCTTATGGTATATTATTTTGGGTTCTCAACAAAAGAAGAAGACAAAACCGGAAAATTCAGTGTTAAAATATTCTACTACAATCATCATCTGGATACATTCAAAATTAATACTCCGTTTTGTAGCAAATTAAAATACATCGTTGAAAATTCCAGATCCAATTTTGAATTTCTTAAAAAAAGAAAAATACAGTCTGATAGTATTCAGAATTTCAGTCCTAGCGTTGAATTAATACAAGGCAAGAATAACGTTATACAAAATGATAGTATTATCGGCACATATTATGTAACAGTATGTGGAAATGCAAGCAATAAAAAAGATGCTGATAGAGAATTTAACGATGTAACAAAGTTGCTGGACGATTGTTTAACAGGATATAAAAAGAATATTGAAAAGAATGAATGGGGATACAATTTAAGATATATAATACCGGGCAATGATTTTTACGATATTAATGCTAATCATAAAAAGTATAACGAAAAAGCTGAAGTATCGCTTGAACGTGGCCTATCAGAGGGCTTGTACTATGTAGAGATTATAGTACACTAATACAAATCCCTTCGTTTTACGAAGGGATCAATAAAATACTATAATAGTTTTATGCTACAGTAATTGTGTTGTCAAGGTAAACGTCCTGAATAGTTTTTAGCAACTCTACACCATCTTTCATTGGCTTTTGGAATGCTTTACGACCGCTAATAAGGCCCATACCACCTGCTCGTTTGTTTACCACAGCAGTCATCACTGCTTCTGCCATATCTGATGCACCTTTTGATTCACCACCAGAATTGATCAAGCCCACACGCCCCATATAGCAATTTGCCACTTGATAACGACAAAGGTCTATCGGATGATCTGTAGTTAGTTTTTCGTAAACCAATTTACTTGTCTTGCCAAAATTAAGCGCATTGTAACCACCATTATTAGTTGGTAATTTTTGTTTTATTATATCAGCTTGTATCGTAACACCTAAATGATTGGCCTGACCTGTAAGGTCGGCAGCTGTGTGATAATCTACGCCATCTTTTTTAAAGGCACTATTACGCAGATAACACCAAAGTATGGTAGCCATGCCTAATTCGTGTGCATATTCAAAAGCTTTAGCAACTTCTATTATCTGACGATCACTTTCTGCAGATCCAAAATAAATAGTAGCGCCTACTGCAACCGCACCCATGTTCCACGCATCCTTTATTGTACCAAACATGATCTGGTCAAACTTATTAGGATATGAAAGGAATTCATTGTGGTTAATCTTTACTATAAAAGGTATTTTATGAGCGTATTTACGAGCTACAGAACCTAATACACCATATGTGGAAGCAACAGCATTACAACCGCCCTCTATAGCCAGTTTAACAATATTTTCAGGGTCAAAATAAATAGGGTTAGGTGCAAAAGAAGCACCTGCACTATGTTCTATACCCTGGTCTACAGGTAGAATAGATACATAACCCGAATTGGCAAGACGGCCATTTCCCATCAATGTTTGTATACTACGAATCGTCTGGATATTACGGTTGGAATTCGCCCAAACGTTATCAATAGCGTTTGGTGAAGGCAAATGAAGAACAGATTTATCAATAGTGTTACTTGTATGATCGAGATAATACGCAGCTTTGTCAGCCAAAAGATCTTGTATTTTTTTAGACGCCATAGAATATGTTATTTTTTAATAGTTTGCAAAGGTACGAATTGGGGTGCAAAACTTATATAATATTACTTATAAACTTATTTAAGGATTAATACTGTAAACTTTCAAACCCGGTAAGTCGGCAGCAAGCGGGAATACATTACCACTTTCATTTTTAAATTGTACAGATGGCTTATCTAATTCGTGGTAATAAAAGAAATAATATTTGATGTGATATCTTCTTAGTTCTTTCAATAACTCGCTGTTTGGAAATTCAAGATCGGGAATATTATAATAAGGATTACCTGAGAAATAAGCCACTCGAATATTTCTTTGCACCTGTATTCCGTAAGCGGCATTTGCAGTAAAACTACCTTGCACATTTAATTGTTTTAATTGCATAGCAATGTTATGGTCGTTTTCTCCTTCACGAAACATAAGTTTTAAATTCATTATCGGACATAAAATATAGCTCATAGCAAAAACCAATGCTATAACACAATTAAGAACGCGATTATTGATATATGCAAAGAAATGCTGCAACACTAAAGCTCCTATGACCATGCTTATAGGTAACATATACCACATATATCGTGACTCTGCGTTTTTAAATATCAGCCCTATGGGAAATACCAAAAGTGTTAATGCAAGCAGAGAAATCTTTTGGGGAAATAATGATCTTATTTTTTTTGAAAAAATGATACCAACTGCTAATATCCATACAGCAACAAAGAAGTAGCTAACCTCTGTCATAGCAGTTTGCAAAATGAAGAACATATACACAAGACGTATAGCTTCCATTTTTAAAAATGCTATTGAATGCCAGAAATAAGGCAGCTTACCGTTAACCAAATACGGGTCTTCCCAATAATGAACGGACCCGGGATATGTAGGTGGTATTAAATATTTAATATTATCCGACCAATAAGGGTGTCCGACCATATACCATGACATGTTAAGTTTGAATGCTGTGGATGTCATCCAACCTCCATATTTGATATGCAATAAGTATATCCAGGGCGAACTAAAAACAATCATTGCAATAACCGACACTACACATATTTTAAGCCATTGTTTATGATTAGGCCTCTGCCATGCACGGGTAATCAAAAAAGAGCAAAAAATTGTATTTAATCCAAAAAACATAAATGAATATGCTTTTGAAAAATAAGCTAGTGCAGCAAGAAAGCCCGTAAATACCCACAAAGCAGGTTTCTTTACATAATCATCTCTAAGCATTACCAACAAAATGCATAGCAAAAAGAATGCCTGCCATATGTCATCAAATAACTGGAAGTATATTGCATATGGGACAAATACAAGCATTACAAGATTAAGTGGCCATTTTAGTAATGAGGTAATATTAAAATGAACAAGTAATGCGTTTGAAACAAAGACAAATGCCAATGCGCCTATAAAATTTACAACAACCGCTGACACCATTGCTTCAAATCCTATTTTAAGCATAGTTGCAGTTAACCAGCATGACCATGGACTCCATAAACCATTAATAGCTCTGCTATAATCGCCTGTAGCATATCTTTTAGCGATGGTAAAGTAAGCAGTACCATCAGGGTCTACGTAATACCTGTAATACGGATAGATAACTACCATAATACATACAAGTAATAATGAAGTTATTATCGGAGGAATATATTTTCTGAATTGAAGCACTATACAATCTCTGTTGGGTTGAAGATAAATATTATTTTAGTTTTATAACCAGCTCTTCTAAATAAGTGACTGCTTTTAGTAACCGGCTACCATACCAGCTAAACATTTCACCATCTACCAGTACTACTTCCGTGGCCGGCAAAACAGCTTTAATTTCCGGGATATGTTTTTCTTTAAATGGATATGGCTCAGACGATAGAAGTACTATATCCGGATTGTAATTTACCAATTGATCTAATGTTATCTCAGGATACCGGCATTCATTCGAAAGCACATTCACCCACCCTATTGATTCAATAATATTGCTAATGAACGTATCACCCCCAACACTCATCCATGGGTCTTTCCAAATGAAATAAGCAACTCTTTTGGGCGCAGCAGCTGTATTGAAATTTTTAAACCCATTCGAAATATCTTTTACTAAGCTGTTAGCTTTCTGTTCTTTGTCCACCAGCAATCCAACACGCTGCATCATTTGCAAAGCTTGTTCAAGTGTTTTTATATCACTCACCCAAACAGGAAACGTTTTTGAAAGTTCTATTACCTGCTCCTGCAAATTTTCTTCTTTATTTGCAATTACCAGATCAGGATTAAGAAATTTTATCTTCTCAATATGTAGTTGTTTTGTACCACCTACTCTATCTTTAGTTCTAAACCACTCCTCGGGGTGCACACAAAACTTTGTGATACCCACCACCTCTTTACTTAAACCAAGGTTTGATAATAATTCTGTTTGTGAAGGCACAATGGATACTATGCGTTGAGGCGGGCAACTTACCTCTACATTTCTGCCTATCATATCTGTAAATACGGAAGACAGCATTATTCAAACTTTTTGTAGAACAAAAAAATGAAGAAACTAAATAACACATCGAGTAGGAACATATTACTTACATAAATACTTTTTTCCGAATGCATAATAAAATACAGAATAACATCTATGGAAGTTAATATTAAATATCCCATAGCCGCCCATTTACGCAGATCGCAAATAAATAACCAAAAAAAAGAAAAGGCCAGCATCCATAACACCTGCGCCCACAAATGCTTATCTAACAGGTCAGCATAAATGACGTAAACGGTCATACCAATATGAAATACAGCCAACAACGGGAACAGAACCGGCGGTTTGCGTATAGTGTCGCGTATAAAAGTTTGCAGGTTGCGCACAATTATGCTTTTGAAAATGCATTCAACACGTCGTACTTGGTAAGAATATGATATTGCCCACTTTCATCTTTAACCATTACAGCTCCATTATCTTTACTTATATAATGAGTGAGGCGTTCTAAAGAAGTGTTCATTTCCACTTCAGGTAATGCTGCTTCATTTACATCTGCAATCGTATAATCACGCACATTATTATCTTCAATAAGTCTCTTAAATAATCCTGCCTGTGTGACACTTCCAGTAACTATTCCATCTTTCATAACAGGTATTTGTTCAATATCGTATTTTTTCATGAGCTCAATCGCATCATTCACTTTAGCATCTTCATCTATTGTAACTAATCTTCTGCGGCCTAATCCTCCCAACAGATCCCTAACTGTTTTCACATCTAAAAAGCCGCGCTCCAGCATCCACTCATCGTTATATATCTTTCCAACATACCGACTGCCGTGGTCGTGAAAAACCACCACCACAAAATCATCTTTTTTTAGTTTGTCTTTCAGTTGGCGTAATCCTGCAACTACAGAGCCAGCTGAATACCCAACAAAAATGCCTTCTTCTTTTGTAATACGGCGTGCCATCACAGCGCCATCTTTGTCCGTTACTTTTTCAAAAAGATCTATGGCCGTTTTGTCGTAGTTCTCAGGTACAAAGTCTTCCCCAAAGCCTTCCGAGATATACGGATGCACCTCCTTCATATCTATCTCACCTGTATCAAACCATTTCTTTAAAAGAGAACCATATGTATCTATTGCCCACACCTGTATATTAGGGTTTTGTTCTTTTAAATATTTTCCAATTCCCACAATTGTCCCGCCAGTGCCAGCAGCCACAACAAGATGTGTTATTTTACCATCTGTTTGTTTCCATATCTCGGGGCCGGTTTGTTCATAATGCGCCTGGCGGTTTGCCAAATTATCATATTGGTTTACATACCACGAATTTGGAATTTCTTTAGCAAGGCGTCGTGATACCTGGTAATATGAGCGCGGATCTTCGGGTTCCACATTTGTAGGGCACACAATTACTTGCGCCCCTACTGCTTTAAGAATATCTACTTTTTCTTTTGATTGCTTATCTGTTGTTGCGAAAATACATTTGTACCCTTTTACAATGGCAGCCAAAGCCAGCCCCATACCTGTATTGCCAGATGTGCCTTCTATTATTGTACCGCCAGGTTTTATTTTTCCTTCTTTCTCTGCAACTTCAAGCATTTTTAATGCCATTCGGTCTTTTATGGAATTTCCCGGGTTTACAGTCTCTACCTTTGCATATACTTTACAAGGCAAGTCTGCGACAACTTTATTTAGTCTTACTAAAGGGGTATTGCCAATTGTCTGGAGAATATTTTCGTAAACACGGTCCATAAAATTCATGTAATTATGGAACGAAAGTAAAAAAAAACTGCGACTGCCTGTTGTTTAATCAATTACAAGCATATTCAAATCAAAATAATTCCTGCTTTTTGCCCGGCAATCTGAAAGAAAATCCTAAAAAGCCATCAACTGCATTCATATTCTTCAATATAAGAAAATTAGCTATTGAACTGCTGCCGATATAAAAAGGACCGGCATATAGCACAACACCTAAAAACCCTTGTTTGTTGGCATTAAAAGAAAAAGGCACGCCTACGCCATAGCTCTTCCATAAAAACCTGGGGGTAATATTGCAAGTAGAGACATAATGAGTACTGAAATTATCAGCAGATGGCTTTCTTAAATTTAATAATAAATTGAAATTGAGGTAACTTTTAAAATGTCCATTGTCACCAACTTTTGCATCAGCATTTATTCGCAATGCTGTTGGCAAACCCATTTTAAATTTTGTTTTAGCACCCGTTTGTGTAATTACAGAATCTGTAAGAAACTGTTCGATACTTTGGCCATAAGTGCGAATAGGATCTTTATTGATATTATTATAATTAAAAGTATCAGATTTGCTTTTATAAGACCCTGTAGTGCTGGATGCAGAATAATTAATGCTGCCAATATCTGTAATAGAAACCGCTAATCTAAATACATACCCATCATGATTTACGTGTACCCCAGTTTGCGGGGTATAATTATATACCACACCCAGATCCAAGCCATACCCTCTATTGGCTGTTGCATTGCTCAAAGCAGACGTTGGCTGCCCGTTACTTAGCCATGTATTAGCATAAGGTGTAAAAGCTACATTTACACTACTCCCTTTAAAATCATGAGGCGTATTATCAGCATCTAATCTAAATTGGCCGTTAGGCATACCAATACCTACTGCAGCAATACCTGTAAGTACTTTAAAGCCGAGCCCGGCAGAAACATTAAAATCTTCTGATTGATACAAATAGCCTGAATAAATGAAATTGACTTCTGCAAACAATTGTGTGGTAAATGATAAATTGTTGATCTTATAAATGTAGCCGGTATCACTTACCTTATTATCTATTAATTGAAAAAGACTATTACTAAAATTATCTACATTCATCATATAGCGTGCACGGGTAGTAATAGCGAAACTGTATTTTTTCTTTACTTTAAATGCTACAGATGGCCCTAACATATCTGCATTGATCCATATAGCTCTTGGAAAATCTCCGGGAAGTTTGAAATAATTTTTTCCGCCTTGCGGTGTTGCACCATTGAAAAGATCACTTTTGACTACTGCATAGGCATTATTATCTGCCAAAATACTTATCCCCCCTATGTTTACTTGGTAAGCATCATCGGTTTGAGCTAAAGCCGGATTATTAAATACCTCTGAAATTACATTTTTATCATGCTGAAGGCCTTGGAACGACTGTGCATATGCCTTGCCCGTAATTGCAAAGAATAAGCTTGAAAATAGCATGCAGTGATAAAGTCTTATCATTTCTTTCTAAAAGACGTATGTATGTTGAAAAAACTTTGTAGCCAAGGCGAAAATAGCCGATATACCTAACGCTACCAAAAACTAAAAGAAGCAGTGGTTTAATATTCATATCAATATAAGATAAATGATATTTATCATTTGCTGCCAAATGTTCGGTTGGCTATCTTTGCATAGAATTTAACAATAAAAACATATACTAATGAAAGTAACAGTAGTAGGTGCAGGAGCAGTAGGCGCTACTTGTGCCGATAATATAGCCCGTAAAGAACTGGTTGAAGAACTGGTATTAGTTGACATTAAAGAAGGATTTGCGGAAGGTAAAGCATTAGACATAAGCCAAACTGCTTCCTTGCTTGGTTTTGATACCCGTGTTGTTGGAGTTACCAATGATTACTCAAGAACCGCTAATTCAGATGTAGTAGTTATTACATCAGGCATACCGCGCAAACCAGGCATGACCCGTGAAGAACTAATAGGAACAAATGCACGCATTGTTGAAGACGTTAGCAAAAATCTCTTACAGTATTCACCCAATGCTGTTATCGTAGTTATCTCTAACCCAATGGACACAATGACTTATCTGACCCTAAAAGCAACAGGTTTGCCTAAGAATAGGGTGATAGGTATGGGTGGCATTTTAGATAGTGCACGCTTTAAGTGTTATATACAACAAGCTTTAAATTGCTCATCAAATGATTTGCATGCTGTTGTTATAGGTGGTCATGGCGATACTACAATGATACCTCTTACAAGATTAGCCACAGTAAACGGTACACTCGTATCAAACATGCTTAGCAGTGATCAATTGAAACAAATTGCTGCTGATACCATGGTAGGCGGAGCTACTCTCACAAAATTATTAGGTACTTCTGCATGGTATGCACCGGGCGCCGCAGGAGCTGCTCTTGTAGAAAGTATTATTAGAAACGAAAAAAAGGTTTTTCCATGTTGTGTAGCTCTTGATGGCGAATACGGACAAAAAGATATTTGCATGGGAGTACCGGTAGTAGTTGGCAGAAACGGTTGGGAAAAAATAATAGATTACAAACTAAATGCTGAAGAACTGGCGCTATTTAATAAATCTGCAGATGCAGTAAGAAGCATGAATAATGTGCTTGCAACACTGGCATAAAATGTTTCTATAACATTTGAAAACGTCCTGCTTTGCGGGGCGTTTTTCTTTTTCAGCACCCTGGCTTATATAAAAACGAAAGCCCCGGTAGAAATACCGAAGCTTCATTTACACCTTATGAAAATTATACCCACTTCAAAGATACATTATTTTATATAAAAAAAACATTACCAGATCTTATTCCTCGAATTTTTGAATTCTTTAGGTTGAACAATAGTAAAAACGCGGGATATATTAAAACCAAAATGTATATCTCCGCTACCCCAATCACCATTGGTTTGCCCTATTACAGCGCGTTCAGTAATTGCGGTGGAATTAGTAAAAATAAGTTGAAAAACATGCCCCCCGGTCTCAATATCAACACCAAAAGATAAGGCATTGTGTACAGGCAAGTCATTGGCTTCAGAGAAAGGGTTGAGGGTATAGTAGTATTCTCCCGTCAGTGCAATACGATTTGATAGCTTTAAACGTCCACCAACGCCCAAGGCAAACAGGTCGTTTGGATTCTTACTGCTGTCTACGAGGTTATAATGAATATGAGTAGGCATTATTTGCATTGAAAAAGCATTACTAAACTTATGTGCAATAAGCAGCTGATTCATATAACAAACCCTATTGCTGAAGTAATAGGTTTGTCCTGTATCCAAATGAAAGGTAGAAGCAGGTAATGATTGTATATACAAACCCCCAACATAACTTACACTAAACGACATGGCCTTATGTTCTTTTTGGCGCGCCAGCTTGATCTTTGTAAAAAAATCAAACTCTTTATCGAATGTACTACGCCCAACACCTACCATCAACCAATTTGTAATTCCATAATCAAGTGCGAGCTTAGTAATTGCATTATCAAGGCCGAAGAAATTCTCCGAGCCGGTGTTGAGTGTGCCAAAACGATGCAGTATCCTGAAATCGAGTACACCTTTGCCAACATTTTCAATGCTTTGACCATTTACAATATGAGTGCTTTTAAATGTTGCAGATACAAATTGGCTTTTCTTAGTTGCGCTCTTGTCTGCATCCAGCATTCTTTCCAGGTCATTATCAGATGTATCAGATTGTGCAAATACCTGCTGGCTGCCTGCAGATAGCATTAAGGTCATCAGAATTACATGTAAATTGATACGCATTGTATAAAATGTATCTAAACGTGAGGAATTATTTTACGGCGGACAATATGCAATTTACAGTCACTTCAATACTCTTAGCAATTTTCCCAGCCATTAAAGCTGGTATCTTAATGTTATAATCCACAGTAGCTACGCTGAATTTTGAGTTTACAGTTATATCATTCCCTTTTATAATTATAGTACCTGGTTCTGATACATCTTTTGTAACACCATGGATTGTTAATTTCCCAGTTACTTTTACATTGTAATTACCGTCTTTGGAGAAATTAACACTTGATAAATTATCAATCTTACCCTTAAAATCCGCCTTAGGATATTTATCACTTTCCATGTATTCTTCATTAAAATGCTCCTGCATCAGTTCTTTTTGAAACTTAAAGCTCTTTATAGGAGCCTGAAAAACAATGTCTCCCTGCTGCGATACAATAGCCGCTACCTCATTATTACGAGCTTCTATATTCTCCAGTGGTGTGCTTGAAAAGAAAGTTATTTGTCCTGTACGTGTCAGGTATTTTTGCCCAAAAGCAACGGAGATACAACAAGTTAACAATACTGTTATAATGACATTTTTTTTCATGACCTTCATTATTATTAAGATTTAATTATTTGGATATCCACTATGCACCCAAGCGGTAATTTTTTCAATATCACAGCTTGCCAATTTACCACCACTTTGCGGCATTGCAAAATACCCATTTTGCTGGGTTATCGCCCCTAACAACCTGTTGAGTTGTATAGAAGTTGCTAAACCGGAATAGGTACTAAAATTATACCCATTTGCCTGTGTTGTTGCATCGTGGCAACCAGAAATGCTACAGTTTTGATCCATAATCGTTTTAATGGTACTGGAATAAGTAACCGAACTGGTATCACAGCTTGTAGACGCTTTTACACCATACAGTTGGTCTGCTTTATCATTGTAACATGCCTGTAAGCCAAACATTAAAAATGACAGGGCGAATAAATATTTCATCATTACTATTAATTATTTTTATTTCAATACACAATCTGTTAATAATACACCTGTAATATCGCTAAAATCTGAATAAAACCCTTTGATCGTTACAATTTTACCTTTTCCTACATTAATATTTCTTTCACGGCAAGTGCATTGTATAGCCAAAATAGGATCGCCGGTTTTAAGGAGTATCATTTTACCACCATCCTGGTTTGTATTTACATCCATTACTTCACCAGTCACTTCAAGTGCTTTATTTAAATATAACGTACCAGCATTCGTTTTATTATCGCTAAATGCCTTGCAAAGAGCATTTGCAGTAATAGGTATAGCTGATGTATCCTCTACTTTTTTGTGAGGTTTATTCCATAGATAAATTGCCACAGTCCCACCAACGGCAGCTACTATAATAATAAACAATAAGAGCTTTTTAATCATAAAACCCCGTATTTACCAATTTCAAAAATACCGAAGCATATAAACCTTTACATTATATAAAAGACGAATCGGGAAAATAAGATACTGAAATTACAAATTTGTCATTATTTTAAAATTAATCTCCCCCTAACCATTGTTTGAAATCGGCAGACCGTTCCGAACTCACTACCGGTAGTTCTTTTACTGGGGGTTTTAGATTTACAATTACACGGGCTTTGCTATATGTTTTCATATCCTCAATGGACTGAAGATTAATAAGATATTGACGATTTATTCTAAAGAAATCCTGCGGGTTAAGAACCCCTTCTAATGCGTCAAGATTATAATCCATAGGATAGTTCTTATTCTCGAAGGTACGGGCAAAGGTTGCTTTATTCTCGCTGTAAAAATATGCTACATCTTCAGCTTGTAATGTTTTTATATGTTCCCCGAAACGTATAATAAACCTTTTTTTGTACTCTCTAACCTGCGGAATAAGTGGAACCAATTTTTCATCCTCTGTTAAAAAGTTTTTTATTTTATCTATCTTTTTAAATGCCGCATCCAATTCATCTTTTTTTACAGGTTTCAATAAATACTCTATTCCGGTTGTTTTAAAAGCCTCCAGTGCATATTGGTCATAAGCGGTTGTGAAAATAATGGGACAATTGATATGAGACTGTTTTAACAGATCAAAACCGGTACCATCAGCTAATTGTATATCTAACAAAACGACATCTGGCATTTCATTATTCTCAAACCATTTTTTTGAAGCTTCAACACTATCCATATGTGCGACTTCTTTGCAATCAGGTATCAGTTCCTTTATCATTTTAGATAACCTGTTATACGCCGGTTTTTCGTCTTCTATAATTACTATTCTCATAATAGTGGTAATGTTATAATGAAATCGTTATTCTTAATCCCATAAGTTACATCCTTTCTGGAAAGCAATCTGTATCGCTTTTTAATATTTTCCAACCCAAGCCCTGAAGACCTTTCTTTACTTATCTTAGGTTGTAAGTGGTTTTTTATTACTATTTCATTTTCATCTGCACTTATATATATAGTTAATGGCACAGACGCACTTACTATATTGTGCTTAATAGCATTTTCAACTACTATTTGCAAAGATAATGGTACTATTTTCTTAGTACGTAAAATATCTGCAGGTATATTTGCCTGCATATGGAGTGCCTTCCCGAAGCGGCTTTGCTGTATATACATATATCCGAGCAATATCTCCCATTCTTCAGCAAGCAATACCAAGTCCCTCTCTCTATATGCTAGCATATGCCTGTATAAATCTGACAACTGCGTAGTATAATCAATTGCCGCGTCTCTATCCTCTTCAATGAGACTTGCCAGCGTATTCAAACTGTTAAAAAGAAAGTGTGGATTGACCTGTGTCTTCAAATGTTCGTATTCATACAACATGCGTTCTTTCTGGAGTTGTGATATTTTTTTTAATTGTCTTTCCCTCAATCGAATATAAGTGATGACAAGTACAATGATAACAATAGCTACTAACAATAAAAACCAAATACTCTTCCAAAAAGGCATTGTAATAACAAAACTGTATGAAATACGACTGGATTTAAAATAGTTCTTATTGAGTGATGACTCTAAATTAAAGGTATATTTTCCAGGAGACAGTTGGGGAAAAGTAACCAATTCATCATCTGTATATGTCCATTTATTATTATAACCTTCTAATAAATAACGATAGTGAACGGGATCTGTGCTGGTATAATTAATGCCATCGTATGCTATGGTAATATTATTTTGGTTGTAAGAAAAAGAATGTTGCATTTCCGGTATTTGTTGCAGAAATACACTTACTGAACGTATACAAACTGTTGGACTTATGTCATACCTACTATCCTGATTTTTAAATACCATAAACCCAAGATTGAAAGGAATGTATACATTCCCAGCCGTGTCTTTTGCAAAACAATTAAGTACTGTAGAAACACTATCAATCGGCATTAAGAACCTCTTTCCAAAGTGTCTAAATTCATGAGATAAAGGATACCATTCATCAATACCTTTTTGGTGCACAACAATAACTTGTCCCGTATTATTTGCTGCAAGGGTAGAAATATTTATTAAAGGTGTTCCTGCCTTTTTATGAGTAGATATCCAGGAGCTTTTACCATCAAAAAAATACAGTCCTTTGTCAAGCGTGCCTATCCAAATGTTAGTATCAACATCTTCTGTTATACTATATATCACTTTGCTTTGTATGCCATTTGAAGAATCCCAATGATGATAGACAGTATCATACATACAAATGCCGGCACCATCAGTAGCCATCCATACTTCACCAAAACGATCAATATGCAACTGGTAAATATAATCACTGCCTACACCTGATCGTTTACTATGATGTTGTATCAATTGAAGCTTGCCGGGAGCTATTAATTTTGTTTGCTCTACACCATTCAAACTCGATATCCATATATTATCCTTATTACCTGCAATACTTAGTATGCTTGTTTTTTCAATTCGTGGTATATTTTCAACATGTTCAGTCTTATTGTCTTTCCAATACCATAACCCATTATCTATAGTACCTATCCATATCCCTGATAATGTATCTGCATATAATGAAGTTATATCTGATGCTGCCGAATAAATAATTTCCGATTGTTCATTAATGCCTTTCAATGGCATTTTATACAACTTATTACGTTGGGCATACCAAAGGTTATTTTCCTTATCACAAGTCATACTAGTAAGAGTTCCGAGTGAATAATTCTTAAATAGTGGTATATATGTAAGGAACTGAGTAGTTAACATGGTCAACCCATCTGTTGTAGCACACCATATATTTCCTGTTTTGCCCAATAATATTTTTTTTATGCTTTTACCTAAGTAATATGGCTGTGCAGGTAATGTTTTATTTGATAAATCTATATTCAGTATATACCCGTCTTCTGTAGCAACCCAAGCCTTGTTTTCAGCATATGGAAGAATGTCATTCACCTGTCCCCACTCCCAATTTTTTATAGCCGAAATTGCAGATATTTTATTCTTCTTGCTTATCACTACTTTCATTACTCCACCATTTTGTGTCCCTATCCAAAAATCGTTTGCAAAATTTCCACGGCCTATAACTGTGACTATATTGTCAACCATGCCGGCTACGGTAGATGAGTTTATAATATCAATATGCAGTTTATTATTAACCAGGGAAAGGCAATTGATACCTTTGTCTGTTCCCACAAGCAGTTGCTTAGTTGACCTCTTGTAAACACAATACGCAAAATCATCAGACATGCCATTTTCCGAATTAAGTAATATACTTCTGTTTTGAAACAAGCTGAATATCCCTTCTTCTGTTGTAGCAAATAAAACATCTCCATCTATTAATATACTATGTACAGGAGTCGCCGGCACATAACCATATATTCTAAGCCTATGTACACTGTCATTATCGACTTCTGCAATAATACCATTGGAGTACCCAACGTATACCTTACCATTGTTCTCAACCAAAGCTGTAACAGGTTTGCAAATGCTATCCGATAATAAAACAAAACTTCTACCATTAAACCTATATACCCCAGCATCTGTTCCTACAAAAATATATCCTGTTATATCCTGTATAATTGCATTTACTTTAACAGGTGTATTATATTCGTTCAGCCAGTATTCATGTACAAATGGTTGCTGCGCCTCCGCTAAAGGTGAACAGAACAACAGGAAAAAAAATAATTTGCACATGTTTTATTTTTTGAGCACCATTATACAGTCAACCTTTACATTTATTACGGGTGATAATTTGTCCGAAACTATTCTGGGTATCTTTATATTATAATCTGCTAATAATATTTTAAAGTTCGACTTTATTGCTAGTTTCCCATTTTTAGAAACAATATGCACTTTTATGATCTGCTCTTGCTTTATACCATGTATATCTAATTTACCTTTTGCACGTACATCATACACCCCCTCTTTCACAAGATCAACATCTTCAATGATCTTTCCAGAATAAGAAGCATGAGTATATAAAGATGTCTCCATATAGTTTTCATTAAAATGCTCTCTTTGAACTGGGCTGTTAAATCCTTTGAAAGTGAGTATATCTACTTTGAACAGAAAAAAATTCTTATTGTCCAGTATGCCCATCATTTTATCAGATGCGGCGCTTACTAATTCATTTGGTGCTGCTGAATGAAAGCTAACTATGCTACTCGACAATTCAAATATTATGGTTTGTGCACTATTTATGCCCGGAACAAGCAGAAAACAGCCAAACAATAAACAGTATAATACCTTTAGCATAATTGTTATAAAATTAATATTGTTCTTATTTTATTCATTTTTTTATTTATCCTTAAAGAGGTTAGTCGCAATAATACTACACTAAAACCTACCTAATATGATACTATTATAATATAACTACCTACTTTTTTGTAAAATAAAATAAGGATCACAATACGCAATCCTTATGCAAAAAATTAAGTCTCAATATTTTTATTATTGTATCAGCAATTTCTTTTTAGAAACATATTTATCCGTATTGATCTCAATTATATAAACCCCTTTTGTGAATCCTGAAACATCAATCTGCTGCCAACCCGAATTGATTTGATAAATAACCCTTCCGGCCATATCATAAATAGTAACTGCTTTCACTTTAATACCATTCAAAACATCGATATGCATGAACCTATTAGTTGGATTTGGATATACCTTTATCTCATCATTTACCGGAAAAATATTAGCTACGCTTAGTGCCATTCCTCCCCCAAGAGTTGTTTTATAAATTCGCCTGTTCGAAATAATATAACCAGTATCTTTCGATGGCATAGAAACATCCCATAAACCATTAAATGGGGTGTCAACCTGGGAACTCTTATGCCATGTAAGGCCATAATTATCTGAACCATATAAATGATATGTACCTAATAAATACACTCTGCCATCGGGATAAATTTTTATTGTTTTGATAGCCTCGCTACTGTCTATTGCTTTGTTTTTGGTCCATGTGTTACCACCATCTGTTGATCTGAATATATAGCCATACTCACCTGCTGCAAAAACATAATTATTCCATGTACCTAATGTACTTGCTGTAATTGAATCAGTAAGTACAGTCTTCCAGGTATAGCCTAAATCAATTGAAGTGTATATACTGTTAGTAGGTCCTACATGATTCCCTCCCGTCAGTACGATTTTATTTGAAACAAGTATCGCATCAAAGATCGAAAAATTAGTATCTGGCATAGGTATACGTCTAAGTGTTTTGCCTGTGTCAAAGGTTATAAACATTGCATCGTAATAGTCAAATACAATGCCTTGTATGCCTATCACATCATCATACTTGAAATAAAGTTTCCTGAATTCAAGAGCGCCGGGTGTATTGAACGATAGTGAGTCCCAAGTCAGTCCTGCATCTTTAGTACCTATCAGCATGGTTTTTACTGATGTGAAACCCGAACCACCACATGCAAAACCCCATTTATCATTTACAAACTGCATGTAAGATAAAAGATCGTGATCCTTTACAATGGGTGAAATAATAGTATCCCAGGTTGCTCCGCCATTATTGGTTTTAAGGAACCTGCCTTTCAACTCACCACCAATAATGCCATTTTGTGAATCCCAGAAATGGATATTGTAATAATTTGCATTACCTATAGTATCAATAATTTTCCATTGGGCTTTGGCAGGTACCTGTAATATCATAGCTACAATAAGTATTTGAAATATCTTGTTCATAAATAAGGTTTTTGTTTACCCAAAGCTCCAATAAATATTATATAAAAATATGGACAAAAAGTCTAATTTATGGCATTAATTGCTCCTTTACGAAAATCACCGGCAGTAATACCGGTTTTAGTCTTGAAAAACCGGTTGAAATAGGAAGGGTCATCAAAACCAAGAAAATAGGCAATTTCATTTATGTTGTGGTCGGTATTGTTCAGCAGCCTTTTAGCTTCCAGCAAAACACGAGTTTTTATATAGTCACCAGCAGTTTCCCCGCTATTATCTTTACAAATACTATTCAGTTTTTTTTCAGTTATATGCAGCTTTGATGAATAATAAGCAGGTTGTCGCTCCCTACGATATTCCTTCTCTACAATTTCCCTGAAGCTATTAAAAATCGAACCTTGTTTCATAGCCTGTTCCGGATATTTCATATTAAACAGGTGCAAGCACTTTAATAATACAACCTTTATATAAGAACGTATTATTTCCGTGGAAACATCATTTTGTTTTTCATATTCATGTTGTATTTGCTCCAGCAATATATCAAATTCATGATATTCATGTATAGAAGTTGCCAGAGCAGGATAATTGCTATTGTTAAGAAAAGGAAAATTAAAAAGAGTGTATTGGACATCTGTCCCTAAATAAAAAAAGTCGCGCGAAAATAGAATAATGCAGCCGTATGAATCTGATGTCCGTTTAATTACATGAACTTGCCCTGGTGATATAAAATGAACACTATGATCCTTTATTGGATAATTTTTAAAATCAATCAGGTGTTCGCCTCCACCTTTTGTAAAGAAAAATATTTCGTAATAATTATGTCTGTGTGGAAGAGAAAAATCATAATTAGTGAGTGCACCTAATGAAATATATTTAAATGCTACACTATCTTTATTATCAGCGATAAAATCATGTATAGGTATGTCTTTTTGATTTGTCATTAACTAAGATTTATAAGTGGTCTTATAAAACAAAGACAAATATCGAGCCATTTTATTGAAGATTTGAAAGATTTATATAACTCCATTAATAGGCAGGGAAAAACTAAAAACAGAACCTTTTCCTATTTCACTTTCAACAAATATTGTACCATTTTGAGCTTCAATAAAGTCCTTAGAAATAGCTAATCCAAGACCAGTCCCCTTAGCTTTAGCTCCCGGAACCTGGAAATACCGTTCAAACACACGGGGTAAATACTCTTTTGCGATACCTGGGCCATGATCTTGTACAGAAAATACAATAGCATTATTCTCCGTTTTTACAGTAATAGTTATTTTACTTTCTTCATTTGAGTATTTAATTGCGTTAGTCAGGAAATTATTTAATACCCAGGTGGTTTTTTCAGCGTCTGCATGTATAAGAGGAAGATGCTCCTGAAGAAGCTTGTAAATATTTATATTTCTTTCTTTAGCACTTGATGCAATAGTTTCAATTGTATTATCAATAATAAGATAAGGATTGACCAATTGTACATCTAATTGTATTTTGCCGGTCTCTACTTGCGACATATTGAGTAATTCGCTTATTATTTTTAATACCCTTTGATTATCATGCTTAAGGTTTTGGATCAATTCCTTCTGTTCAGCAGAAAGTTTTCCAACTCGTTCATCTTCTAAAAGTTTTAAACTAAAATCTGATGCCGCCAAGGGTGTTTTTAATTCATGCGATACGGTAGCAATAAAATTTGTTTTAGCAACATCTAATTCTTTAAAGGATGTAATATTCCTCAAAACAATCACTTTACTATTACCCTCACCCTGTGTTACATCAATGATCTCCTTTGTAAAATAATTTTCCCTGTTTTCGAGCACAACTTTAAATGGGGCAGATGTTTCATTGTTAATTAAATAATTAAATAAATCATTTTTGCTGCTTAACTCTTTAACTGATTTCCCAACAATATCAACTGATTTTAAACCCAAAAGTTGCAACGCCTGATAATTAGCAAAAAGAATGATATTATCTTTATCGATGCCTATACTTGCATCTTTTAAACTATTAATCACTGCTTCTGCACGGCTTTTTTCAAACATTAGCTTGCTAAGATTGCTATTTTCAAAATACTCAAGCCTAGCAGCCATATTATTAAATGCATCAGCTAATTGCCCAAATTCATCTTTATTGTTTATGCGAATCCGATAGCTGTATTTTTTGTTGCTAATGGCTGCAATCGCTTCTTGTAAAGCTTTAATGGGGTGTGTTACAATAGAAGGAAAATTGACTGAGAATGTAAATGCGATCAGAAACACAATGCCTGCCAATGATATGAGGATAGTCATTGCATTGCTTGCCGTTTTTTGTGCTTTATCATTTTTGTTTTGAATTGCATTCATATTCAAGTAGAGTATTCTTTGGATCTCACTCTGAATCGTTAGAACATTTTGTCTTGTTGTATCGCCAGTTTTAAGCTTCTCAAAATTTTGTCTTAATGCATGTGTAGCTTCGTATTCACCGGGTTCGGTAACATTATTTTCCTGTAATTGTAAGGCAGTTTCAAATTGATGAACTGTTTGTATTGAATTTAGTTGTAGGCTATCTAATTGTTGCTGCATTTTATGACAATAGGCAATAGTTTCATAATTAGCCTTTAGAACAGCTTTTGATTCTTTTTTTAGTATCACAGTAAAGTAGATACCAGATCCTCCTGTTAATATTAAAAGGATAAAAAGAAAACCTGTACCCAGCCATATTTTATTTCTTACCGATACTGCCATTAGGACAAGATAATGATATCAATGTTCTTTTTTGATAGTGTTCTTAATAATTGATTAAAGACCCCTGTCTTCAAAATGATCTGAAAAAGACTTAAATGTGGTTTGCCAATACAAATAGTTGTAATGTTTTTTTCTTCTGCCGTTTCTATGATCGCCTTTGCAGTGTTTTCTTCTTTCTTTCGTATCACTTCAGCACCTAGCTCAGTTGCATTCTTAAAGTTATTAATTAAATGTCTTTGCGCTGCTAATGCAATTTTGTCTGACGCTTCTTTAGGTGTTTGAACATATAAAACAAACCATTGGCTGTTATAATATGAAGCTAGACGAGCAGTTTTTCGGATAATCCTTTGCGCTACTTCATGGTTCGAAGAAATACAAGCTAAAAACCTATCATGTTTAAATGGGGTTTGCCTGGCTGTTATTTGATAGTCAACCTTTCTTTCAACCTGACCGGCAACTTCTTTTAAAGCCAACTCTCTGAGTTGTAATATTTTATCTGGTTGAAAAAAATTTTGAAGCGCTTGTTGCACTTTGGCATGATCATAAATCTTACCTTCTTTAAGACGTGTAATTAATTCATCTGCAGTAAGGTCAATGTTTACAACTTCATCTGCTAATTGTAATATTTTATCAGGTATACGCTCTTTTACTTCAACTCCTGTTATTTCTTTTACATCTTCATTTATACTTTCAATATGTTGAATATTAACTGCCGTAATTACATCTATGCCAGCGTCTAAAATATCTAATACATCTTGCCAACGTTTCTCATTTTTACTCCCCGGTATGTTGGAATGAGCTAATTCATCCACTATAACAATTTCTGGGTGAAGCAGCAATATTGCCTGCACATCTAATTCATCCAGTTTCTTTCCTTTATAGAATACTTCTCTTCTGGGAATAATTGGAAGTCCTGATATGAGTTCCTGGGTTTCTTTCCTTCCATGGGTTTCTATATATCCAATTTTCACATTTACCCCGTTTCGCAAAAGAGCATGTGTTTCCTGAAGCATTCTATAGCTTTTTCCCACACCGGCACTCATACCAATGTATATCTTCAGCCTACCTCTGTCGCTCTTTTCATTAAGCTTCAAAAACTGCTGAACTTTTTGTTCTTTATTTTTTTCTTCGTTAGTCATTTATAGCCTAAACAAAAATGCTGCGATGATCCTGTTTTCTGATGTTACCAGATCAGGAGTCCAACCTGTTGCCGGTACCGGAGTAGTAGTATATCCTGTTGGGGATGTAACTCCACCAGGGCCAGCAAAATATGGTACAGCAGATTCACGATGCACCCATTCAACCTTGAACTCTACACTCTGGTTAGGCATCCACCGAATACCGGTAGAGCAATCCCAACCTTCAAAATAGTCGCCGGGATTTTCAGTAAATGGATGCGTACCAACTGTTCCACCATTTTGAGTAGGGTTGTATGGGTTGGGCAAAGGACTTGCATCGCCTGTTGGTGCAAGCACTAAATAGCGGCCCATATTTTTCATCCAACCACCTCCGATATACCAACCCAATTTATTTTTAGCAAACCAAATATGATTATACACCATCCAGCTTTCAAAATATTGTGCGGGATTATTTATCGGGTCGCTGTTATTAAATCCGTTCACACCATCTCCTTTTTCAAAACCTATATCAGCCGTTAGTGAAAATGCAGCTCTGTTTATACCATGTGTTTTTGAACCTTGATGATATCTTAACAAAAAGCTATTATCTGAGTGAAACCTATGTCTGCCAGATAGTAAAGCAGCATCAGTACCATAATAGTCATTGGTTAATAACTTTATACTTTCTTTAGGGCACCATGTAACATTACATCCCAAACCAGGTGCTTGATTGAACATACCATAGCTCTGCCAACCATTGATGATCCACGGTTCTATTTTCAAGTATTTACTCATCCATAACTGCACCCTGATACCGTTAAAGAACCATGGAGTATTATCGGAAGTATAAGACGCCTGATATTCCCAATTTTCTTGTTGATAGTATGAGTTAAGGCCTATATAAGACATAAACAAGCCGAAGTCCACATTAATGCCGCCATACAAGCAGTTTTTAAAATGATAGCCTAAATATGCCTCATCCATATACCGATAAGCGTCTGCCAGATCGTATTGACCACGATATGGGCTCACATCATTTCTTGGAACTACCTGGGAGCGGGCTCCGAATTGGGTCATGATCCTTCCTCTAGCACCGTTATATTCGAAATCTCCTCCAAAGTTTACAGCCGATATTACCATCTCATCATTACGCGAAAGAGCTGTTGAACCAACAACGGTATGATCATTTGGATCATTAAATGAATGTGTAAAATTATTATCAATTAAAATAGAAGGGGTAAAATGGGGTATATGAAATACAGATGAATCTCTGCGGTCATTTCCATTTAACCAGGTCTGGTCAAACCCATCCCACGTGACTTTTTCAATATGCTCACTTGATGCAGGTGCTTCAATTGATCTCAGTTTGACTTTATCAGAAATGTCAGGTTCATCATTTTGAGCGTATATATTTTGCGCCAGCACCATGGCACTTATTGCGAATAACGTTGTAAATTTAATTTTCATGTTATCGTTTTTATTGTTAATTATTTAAGATTATCGAGATCAATATTTAGCTTTAAGACGTTTACTTTTTCAGGCCCTAAAAAACCTAATAGCGGCTTATCAATATGCTTACTCACCAATTCTTTTACAGCCTCTTGTGATAAACCTCTTATTTTAGCTATACGTGGTATTTGCACAATAGCCCCTTGTATACTAATATCAGGATCAAGGCCGCTACCACTTGCTGTAATAAGATCAGAAGGTACATCTGATTTTTTGACGTCAGGATTATGTGCCATAAAACTATCTATGCGTTTTTGCACATCAGCCAGGTAATCAGGGTTATTGGGCCCTTTATTACTGCCACCCGAGCCGGCAGCATTATACCCTACTGCAGATGGCCGTGACCAAAAATACTTGTCGGCAGAAAACGACTGTGCTAGATTGGCGTAATAGTATTTACCATTCTTTGTCGCAATTTTCTCACCTTCACCTTTATTTGGTCCTATTAATGCAATGATATAAACAATGCCGGTATATACCACACAGAAAAAGATAATGCATACTAGTGTTAATAATAAGGAAGAAAGCAATTCTTTTTTCATTTTTTTTGTTTTTAAACTATATAAACAGGCCTACTAAGAGGTCAATTATTTTTATTCCAATAAACGGCACGATAATACCACCAACCCCATATACAAAAAGGTTTCTTCTCAATAATGCACTTGCGCCTATAGGTCTGTATGCTACTCCTTTTAATGCCAATGGAATTAGCAGTGGTATAATAATAGCATTGAAAATTACGGCAGATAAAATTGCGCTTTCAGGGCTATGCAAATTCATAATATTCAAACCCTGCAAAGCAGGGATTGATAAAATAAATAATGCGGGCACAATAGCAAAATATTTAGCTACATCGTTTGCAATTGAAAAAGTAGTTAAAGTCCCTCGAGTCATTAATAACTGTTTGCCAATTTCTACTATCTCAATCAATTTAGTAGGGTCATTATCCAGGTCCACCATATTGCCCGCTTCTTTAGCAGCCTGTGTGCCACTATTCATTGCCACCCCTACATCTGCTTGTGCTAAGGCAGGTGCATCATTCGTTCCATCACCCATCATTGCTACCAGCTTGCCTGTACGCTGTTCTTTACGTATATATTCCAGCTTATCTTCAGGTCTTGCTTCTGCTATATAATCATCTACACCCGCCTTTTCTGCAATGTATTTTGCCGTAAGCGGGTTATCACCTGTTACCATTACTGTCTTTACGCCCATCTTCCGAAGGCGTTCAAAACGTTCCTGTATTCCTGGCTTAATAATATCCTGTAATTCTATAGCACCTAAAACAACATTATTCTCTATTACAACCAACGGGGTTCCGCCATTAATGGATATTTTATTTACATCATTGGTAGTTGTTATTGGAAATTCATTCCCTACTTTTTCAACCATCGCTTTAATCGCATCATAAGCTCCCTTACGAATGTGTGTAGTACCAAAATCAATACCACTGCTACGGGTTTCTGCAGTAAACTTAATAAATTTCGGATTTTCTACCTCGTAATTAGATGGGTTTACGCCACCTAATTCAACAATAGATTTTCCTTCAGGAGTTTCATCTGCCATAGAGCTCAATACTGCACATTGGATAAAATGTTTTTCATCAATTCCTTTTGCAGGATAAAAATGTGTAGCCTTTCTGTTCCCTATTGTAATGGTTCCGGTCTTATCAAGCAATAGTGTATCGATATCGCCAGCTGTTTCTACCGCCTTACCTTATTTTGCAATTACATTCGCCCTTAATGCCCTATCCATACCCGCTATGCCAATGGCGCTTAATAATCCGCCAATTGTTGTGGGTATCAGGCAAACAAACAATGAAATAAATGCAGCTATTGTTATGGGAGTATTTGCATAATCACCAAATGGTTTTAGCGTTATACACACTATTATAAATACAATAGTAAATGCTGCTAACAAAATTGTCAATGCTATTTCATTAGGCGTTTTTTGCCTGCTGGCGCCTTCTACCAATGCTATCATCTTATCCAGGAAACTTTCTCCGGGATCTGTTGTTACCTTCACTTTTATTTTATCAGACAAAACCTTAGTTCCTCCTGTTACTGATGATTTATCGCCACCAGCTTCGCGAATAACAGGAGCAGATTCACCGGTAATAGCTGATTCATCTATTGTAGCTATTCCTTCTATAATTTCTCCATCTGAAGGAATGATATCATCTACTTCACAAACAAAAACATCACCTTTTTTCAATTCCGAAGAAGGCACTATATGTACTTCATTCAAAAAAATCTCTCCCATCAATACTATTTTCTTGGCAGGTGTATCTTTCCTTGTTTTACGTAATGTAGCAGCCTGTGCTTTACCTCTTGCTTCAGCTAGTGCTTCTGCAAAGTTTGCAAATAGAACTGTAAATAGCAGTATTAGAAATATGCTCAGATTATATGCAAAAGAACCCTGGTGAGCATTGCCGCTCAGTGTCCATAGGCTCACAATAAGCATAATGACTGTTCCAATTTCAACCGTGAACATTACAGGGTTGCGGAACAAAATACGCGGATTCAATTTGATGAAAGATTGGCCAATAGCCTCACTCACTAATTTAGGATCAAACAACCCCTGGCTTCTTCTATGTACTGACATAATTTTCCCTTTTTATTTCATTCCAAAAAATTCTGCTAAAGGTCCCAGTGCTAGTGCAGGAAAAAAAGCTAAAGCAGCTATAATAACTTTTACAGCAAGTATCAATAAACCGAATGTACCTGTATCAGTTTTTAATGTTCCACCACTTTCAGGTATAAACTTTTTCTGAGCCAATATCCCGGCTATAGCTACAGGCCCTATTATGGGGAGGAACCTGGAGAATAACAGCACTATTGCTGCAGTAATATTCCAAAAAGGATTATTATCTGCCAGTCCTTCAAATCCACTACCATTGTTAGCTGAGCAAGAAGTATATTGATAGAGCATTTCGCTGAATCCATGATAAGATGGATTGTTGAGCCAGCCCGACGCACCATGCTTACCAGAAGCATCGGTAAACCACCAGCCCATATTTGTATTATGCGAAGCAAAATAACATGCAAGTGCTGTGAATACTAATATCAGGAAGGGGTGTAACAAGGCAACGATTGAAGCGATTTTCATTTCTTTAGCTTCTACTTTCTTTCCCAAAAACTCAGGAGTCCTTCCAACCATTAAGCCACCTATAAATACAGCAATGATCAGGTAAACAAAGAAGTTTAAAAATCCCACACCTACACCGCCATAAAAAGAATTTACCATCATACCAAGCAACATATTCATGCCGGATATAGGCATAAAGCTATCGTGCATGCCATTTACAGAACCCGTTGAAATAACTGTTGTCGCAATACTCCAAAATGCTGTTGCATAGGACGAGAATCGTACCTCCTTCCCCTCCATATTACCATTAGGCTGCATAACGCCCATTTTAGCAATCTGCGGATTACCGTTTACTTCTGATATGACAGTTGGTATTACCAGCAAAAGGAATCCAATAGTCATAACAGTCCAGATTACCCAGGCTAGTTTTTTTCTTCTCAGGTAAAAGCCCATTGCAAATACCATAGCAAACGGTATTAGTATTTGGGCAATCATCTGTACCATATTGGTAAAGTAATTCGGGTTTTCAAGCGGATGTGCAGAATTAGCTCCATAATAACCGCCGCCGTTTGTTCCAAGGTGTTTAATAGCAACAAATGCTGCAACTGGCCCTGTACTAACATGCACTGTATCTCCCTGCATAGTAGTAATGGTGTCCATACCCTTTAAGGTCATTGGGGTACCATTAAATGCATGAATTGTGGCTATCAGTATACAAATGGGTAATAATATCCGTATACAACTTTTAATAAAATAGTTATAGAAATTACCCAACTTATCTGTGGTTCTTTCTTTTAACCCATTGAATACAGCAGCTGCCGCAGCCATACCCGTACCTGCAGATGCAAATTGTAAGAACATAAGTGCAAATACCTGTGAGAAATAAGTTGCACCTGTTTCACCACTGTAGTCCTGAAGATTGCAATTCACTACAAACGAAACAGCTGTATTAAATGCCTGGTCTGGCGTTTGGGAAGGATTATGGTCGGGGTTCCATGGCAGCCAGCTTTGATTAGTAAGGCAAAACATAGCCCATAAGAGCCAGATCATATTAATGGTAAGCATAGCGGTTAAGCTCTGCTTCCATGTCATTTCCTTTGTGGGGTTTATCCTTGATAATTTGAAGAATAATTTCTCAACCGGGTTAAATATAACATCCGTCCAGATCCTGTCGCCTGCATACACCTTCGCTATATACCGCCCAAGAGGTACTGACAGCAGTAAAGTTGCAACAAACATTACAATAACTCCAAGTAGTTCTGCATTCATAAGAACAGTCTTTTAAAAATTTTCAGGCTTAATTAATACATACAACATGTATACAAACACCAGTATCGAAACAATAAATAATGCTATCATAATATTTTTACTTTGCTTTTGAGAATATATAATTCACCTTATATAGCTTGTGCAGTTCATCATACGTAGATAGTGGACTTGTCGCAAAAGACACATCTAACAATTCCAGGAACTTATCATTACCTGCAAAAGTCTTTTTCAAATTGCTAATCGTCAGCCTCATAATCTCGCCATCGGCGGATGCACTGAAATAGTACACATTCACTATCTTAAAGCTTTTGGCCTGCGTAATGTTTTCAGTTTGCGTATAGATGTAGATATCACCCGCCTCTGCTATTGCATAAGCCTCATTCTTATATAGCCGGTACACTATATTATCACAATCCGTGAATCCATAGATTTCATGCTTTTTATAGCTGTATTTTTTACCGTCCTGCACAATGGTCAACTTAGGGCTGGTTCCAAAAAAATCGTGTAAGTGTATTTCATTACCCTTGCTACAATCAGCTTCGTGGGTCAGTTTGTTATGTTTATAATCTTCAGCGCTTGCATATATGCCACTCTTTCCTTTTGCATACATGTTTCCAGCAAAAAGCAAGACTGCCATAATTATATACAAGAATTTTGTTTTCATTTTACTCTCTTTTAAAATGTTGTATTATATCTTTTCAAACCAATCAATAGATTTAAATAATATGGCGAAACCAATTAATCCGCCAATTACCAAAACAGTTGTTATAAGCATGTTCTTTTATTTACTTAGGTTAATTAATATTTTCATTTTTATATACACAATATATACTATCGAAAGAGCCGTGAGCCAAACAATTACTATTAATAGCGCTCTTCTCATTATATATATTCATGATTACAAACGTATTCACTATGTGAAGCTTCTTTTATGACGTGCGTCGTATTTTAAAATGACCTTTAACATCCGTTAACACTTACTTACCCAATTCTGTACCAATCGGAATGGCTGCGGTGGATTATTGCCCAAACCACCGTCCACAAAGGATTGTAAATACATGTAGGTTTTAGTTATACTTAAAATATGGGGTCAAACCGTATCAAAATGAGAAAAATAATACTAAAATTGAGAAGGATTTTATTTAAGATGATATTCTTCTATTTTTCTGTAAAGCGTAGCGAGACCGATGTTTAAAAGACGCGCAGCCTTCGCTTTATTACCATTTGAAAAATTCAATACTTTCTGAATATGGATTTTTTCTACTGTTGCAAGATTCATTCCTGAAGTACCGGTTTGTTCTCCACCTTTATTTTGCAATTCAAATGGTAGACTTTTCATAGTGAGTATGTTATTGTCTTCTAAAATAACGGCACGTTCAATAATATTTTTTAATTCCCGGATATTCCCTTTCCATTCATTTTGTTTCAAAACTTCTATCACATCATCAGAAATAGACAATATATTTTTGTTTGTCTTAGAAGAATAAATACCCAAAAAATGCTTAGCTAATAATGGTATATCTTTCACCCGTTCACGTAATGGCGGCAGTTCAATTCTAAATACTGCTATTCTATAGTACACATCATCCCTGAAATGGCCGGATGCAATATCCTTTTCAAGGCTACGATTAGTTGCTGCAATCAGGCGAACATCTGCTTTTAGCTCTTTAGTGTCACCTACCCGGATATAAGTGCCGTTTTCCAGGAGTCTTAAGAGTTTTGGCTGTAAGTCCAGCGGTAATTCACCAATCTCATCTAAAAATAATGTTCCACCTTTAGCTTCTTCTATCAATCCTTTTTTATCTTTAGTAGCGCCGGTAAATGCACCTGCTTTGTGCCCAAATAATTCACTTTCCAATAATTCTTTACTAAAAGCGCTGCAGTTTAACGCAACGAATGTTTGCCTTGAACGATTGCTATTATAATGTATAGCGCTGGCAAATACTTCCTTACCAGTACCTGTTTCTCCAGTAAGCAAAACAGCAGTATCTGTAGGAGCAACTTTTTCGGCTAACTGAATTGCATTTTTTAACGCGACGCTACTACCAATTATTTCATCAAACCTGTATTGCTTCGCTAACTGTTTTTCTAGCCTTGTTACTTTTTGCTGTAATGCTATTTTTTCAGATGCCCGGCTCAATAAAGGGATAATTTTATCATTATCATTTCCCTTTACTATATAATCAAATGCACCATTTTTTATAGCTTGCACTCCGTCTGGTATATTGCCATATGCTGTAAGTAATATCACTTCAGTGTAGGGATGTTTGCTCTTTATTTCTTTTGTAAAATCTACACCACTACCCCCGGGAAGTTTTACGTCACAAAGAACGATGTCAATTGTTTGAGTTTCTAATATCTGTCTTGCTTGATGAATAGTAGGAGAATCAAAAACCTTATAACTTTCTAACGAGATTATCCGCTTTAATAACGCTCTCAGTTTTTCTTCGTCATCTATAATTAAAACGGATACCATATCTAATATTGAAACAATAAAATTACCAAATCAATAAACGGGTTTCCTGGCTCAATCAAAAAAAGCTTATACTTCTCGTACGTAAGATCATGAATATTTTACAAAAAAGAATAACTCACTGCAACCTAGCGGTTTGCAGTGAGTTATTTTAGTGATCCCGTTGGGACTCGAACCCAAGACCCTTACATTAAAAGTGTAATGCTCTACCAACTGAGCTACGAGATCGATCGATGTTCTTTTTCTGAACAGGGCGCAAAGATAAGGATATAGTTGTTTAAGTAAAAGAATTTTCATAAAAAAAACTGCATATAATAAAATCCTTTGTGGTGGCTACTTTCAGCCGAAATGAAGTATTTTATTTTTTAAAAATTAAAAATAAGTTTCACATTGAGGAGGCGGGAAGTAAGGCGATTGGGAACTGCGTATACATTACCCGATTTCTGGTCCTGTATCCAAGTATAAGATAGCGTATTTTGAATTCCCAGCAGGTTAAATACTTCCAAGCTGCCCCAAATGCTGCGAATATGATTGAAGAAGCTGTGAACAGGCTTTTCTTTGCGTGCGCCATTTAATAATAAAGCTGAAAAACCTATATCTACTCTTTTGTATGATGGCATACGTAATGTATCTGCATAAGCAGGCTTATCGGGAGGGCCAAAAGGCAATCCGGATGTAAATATGCCGTTCAGTTGTACTTTAAAATTCTTATTAGTTGGCAGATAATCTTCAAAATACATACCCAGCATAAAGCGCTGATCGTTGGGTAATGGTGTGGATTTAGGAAAGTTATCATCTTCGATGCTGTATTGCGCTTTCAGCAAACCTATACTTACCCATGAAGTGGCATCTTTCACCAGGTCGCCATATAGCCTTACTTCGCCACCATATACATAACCTCTTGCATCGTTCTTAGCATAATAGCGTACCTGTATATTGTCGTAAGTATACGGATCTAAGTCCCAAAGACCTTTGTAATAAATCTCTGTTGTGATCTTATATGGACGATTATACAACTTAAAATTATAGTCTGAGCCCAATACTATATGAAATGATTTTTGAGATTTGAGATTTGTATTAATGTTCCCCTGCGGGTCACGCATTTCGCGATAAAATGGCGGTTGCGCATAAATGCCTGCAGCAAATTTAAAAACTACATCACGTTTCCAATGAGGCTTTTGCGCCAGTTGCAGACGGGGACTTACAACCATTTCGTTATTGATAGTGCTGTAATTATACCTTAATCCTATTGATCCTGTGACACCTGAAGAATCGTGAAAGCGAAAATTATCCTGTATGAAGCCAGTGTACCTCATATAATTAAGGTCTGCTTCGCCATGATAAAATGTATCTAATGTTATAGCTCCGAGGACATTGTATGGTTGATTGAAATTAGATGAATCGCGCTGCTCCCACTCATGTATATGGTCGTTAATACTAACAGAAGTAGCATCAAGCCCGAATTGAATATAGTTTTTGTTAGCGTCGTAGGAGCCGCGAAATGCGGCAGTACCCACATTCACAGTAAGAAAATTACGCGCATAGTCGTGTATCAAACCAGTACCTAGTGACGACTGTATCTGGCCGAAGTTTTGCTTACCCAAATCTGTTTGCAACTGGCCCAATAAATATTCTCCGAGTATATCGTACGTTTCCTGTTCGTTTGTTTGAAAACCCGACAGGAGCAATTTTAGTTTCAACTTTTTATTAGGATGAAAGGTTGTTGAAAAACCTGCAAAGCGGGAATCAAACTGATCCATTTCACTGCCGTTATACGCCACCTGCAACTGATATGCCTGATTGAGTACACCAAAACTGGTAGTTTGCTCTTCCGGAATGAAAATAAACCTGTTCCTTGCATAGTTACCAATTGCTTCCATCTCCCATTTATCATTAAAGTGGTAATTGACCAAAGCCTGCACATCTGTAAATGAAGGATTATAAATACCTTTTGTAGGCTGTGATTGCAATAAGTACTGATTGCTTTTCTGACGCACACCTACCAGATAGGTAAGCTTCTTATTCTTTGAAAGTCCCTCCAGATGAAGATTCACACCTAATAAGCTTGCCATAAAAGAGCCGGAAAACTCTGTTGGTTTTTTATACCCGACGTCTAATACGCTGGACATTTTATCACCATACTTAGCCTGGAAACCACCTACGGAGAAATTGACTGTTGAAACCAGATCAGGATTTATAAAGCTCAACCCTTCCTGTTGCCCCGATTTGACGAGGAATGGACGGTATATTTCAAAATCATTGACATAGACGAGGTTCTCATCATAGTTTCCACCACGAACGCTGTATTGAGATGTAAGTTCATTATTAGAGCCCACAAAGACCTTTAGCATGCCCTCTATGCCACCAATAGTACTCGGATTGATATTTGCTACTCTCGGGTCGAGGTTGATGGTACCCGCTTCGTAACGAGACCTGTCGTCTTTTACAGTAACGGGGCCTAGTTCCTTAGACTGGTTCTTAAGAACAATGTTTGATTCGTGATTCTCACCTGCCCTTAGGTATAATGTTCTAATTTGAGCTGCATACCCAAGCGCAGAATAAGCTATTGTAATGTTTTTTCCTGACGGTACTTGTAAAAAGTAATACCCTTTTGCATTGGTACTAACCCCAGTTTCCGTGCCTATAACAGCCACTGCCACATATTCTACCGGTTTACCATTCTCGTCTTTTACAAAACCATTTATAATAGCATATTGCCCCCAGACCT
>JABDFN010000003.1 GCA_013286485.1 Bacteroidota bacterium | reverse complement strand
ATAATATCAAATTTTTTATCAAAATTTAGTGTCGTATCCATTATAACAGTAGTATCTCCTTTAATAATTACCCTATGGGGAGACAATGAATTTGCGGTATCTAATTGAATGGTAATAGCTGCCCAATCACTAATATTTAATTGGTGATGATTCTCTTCAACTATAGCAATTTGGCCTATTTCCCGATCAAACCAAAAAGTTTTCTTCTCATAAATCCTTAATTTCAGAAAAGTAGAAGTGAAAGCAAATCCTGTTTCCTGTTTAATGTAATAGTATTTTTTGTCAATATCGGTTCTGATTCTCGGAAAATTATAATCTGAAAAAATAAAGGAAAAGAATATACAGAAACAGGCAAACATTAATATAGCACTTGATACCAAAGCGAGGCATAAATCCAATATTAATCTTGTTAAAAGATTCTTTATTTTTCTACCAAATATTCTATCAAATAATAAAGAGAAGATAAGAAATAAAAATATTGGTAAAAAATATTGCATAATAGATAGTTCTACTCCAACACTTCCCGCTTACCAGATAAAAGGTATATAACCGCCATACGGATGGCTACACCATTTTCTACCTGGTCGAGGATGATGGATTGTTTACTGTCGGCCACATCTGAGTTTATTTCCACCCCCCTGTTGATAGGGCCCGGGTGCATAATGACAATATCTTTTTTCAGGCTATCGAGCATTTGTTTGTTGATGCCGTAGTACATGGCGTATTCACGCAGGGTTGAGAACAGAGGTTTGTGCTGGCGCTCCAATTGTATACGCAGCACGTTTGCCACCTCGCACCATTCCAGTGCTTTTTTTACATCATATTCTACTTTTACACCTAAGTCCTGAATATACCTAGGCATGAGCGTTGGCGGGCCGGCCACCATTACCTCAGCTCCAAGCTTGTTCAGGCAAAAAATATTACTCAGCGCCACCCTTGAGTGCATAATATCTCCTATAATAGCGATTCGCTTGCCTTTAAGAGTTGCTTTTTTAGAACCTTTCGAAAATGCTTCGCGTATGGAAAAAGCATCGAGCAATGCCTGTGTAGGATGCTCGTTAATGCCATCTCCTGCGTTTATAATACTTGCATCAATATGATTTGCCAGGAACCATGGAGCACCACTGGCTGAGTGGCGCATAACCACCATGTCCACTTTCATGGCCAGGATATTGTTCACCGTATCTACCAGGGTCTCACCTTTAGATACAGAAGAGCCAGAGGATGAGAAGTTCACTACGTCGGCGCTCAGGCGTCTTTCAGCCAGTTCAAAAGAAATACGTGTGCGCGTGGAGTTCTCAAAGAAGATATTAGCAACCGTAGTATCGCGGAGGCTGGGCACCTTTTTAATAGGCCTTTGCAATACTTCTTTAAAATTATCTGCTGTCTGGAAAATCTGCTCTATATCCTGCTTTTGCAGTTCTTTGATACCTAACAAATGTTTTACAGAAAGCGACATTCTTTTATTTTGTTCATTAATTAATTAATACTACTTCGTCTTTTTTATCTTTTTCCATCCAGTACACTTTTACTTTTTGTGAGCGCACTGTATCCACTGTATGACCAATATAATCAGGTTGTATAGGTAATTCGCGGCTAAAGCGGCGGTCTATCAACACCATTAATTCTACATTCTTCGGCCTGCCATTGTCCAGCAAAGCATCCATAGCAGCGCGTATAGTGCGGCCGGTATGGAGCACATCGTCAACCAGTACTACATTTTTATCCTCTATGCTAAATGGTATGTCTGTTTGCTTAGGCAGGTGCATATCTCCCTGGTGTACATCGTCTCGGTAGAAGGTAATGTCCAGTTTACCGTATAGTATATTCTTCTGGCCGGTGATCTTTTTTACCAGGTATGCAATACGATCTGACATCCAAACCCCGCGAGGCTGTATACCAACGATAGCAGTGTCCTTTAAATTATCGTGATTTTCAACTAATTGATGCGCTAAACGCTGTAGCGTGATATCCAGTTGCTTATTGTCAAGAAGGGTCTTCAATCGCTAAGAATTGGGCAAAGATATAAAAAGATTGCTTAATGTGCAAATGATACAAAAGACTACGAATGTAAGATGGTACAAAACAGTTTGTGTATTTTTGAGGCAATGAAGCAATTAATAAGATCTCATAAAGAGAATTATGGGAAAACATATGGAGTACTGGTGGTTATAGCACTTGTCTATTTTGCATTAATAGGATTGATATGGTTTAGTGCTTTATTGTATTTGGGCACTTTTTATACTGAAGCTTTTACACTCATGATAATATTTACTGTACAATTATTTTTAAGGAACAAGATAGTAACCCTTGTATTGGGTATTCTGGCAATGTTCTTTTCTATACTGCAACTTATGGAAGCTACTAACTTTTATCATCAAATAAATTCTCCATTTTATAACAAGCTTTTTATTATTGACATCATCGTTTTTTCTATTGGTATAATACTTGCTGGTATTTTAATATTCAGCTTTTTGTATGCCTTTATACAAAAAGAAAAAATGAGCTTATGATATTTGTTTCAGCTACACGTTTGAGGGTCAGGTCAATATTTTTTCTACCAGGTTTTTTGAGGGCAAATGAAGCTGCGGTAAAAGAATTGGTTAAAACAAAAGGCTTTATACAAGGCACAGAACTCACTGATAAAGGGTTGGTATTCTGGACCATTACTATGTGGGGTGCAGATACGGATATGAAAACATTCAGGAATGGGAAAGCGCATAGAAAGGCTATGCAAAAGCTACCAGATTGGTGTAATGAGGCTGCCTATATACATTGGCTACAGGAAGATAATACACTACCCGACTGGAAAACCATACACCAAAAAATGATAGTTGAGGGTAAACTGACCAAACTTTCACATCCGTCCAAAAGGCAGATATCAAAAGACTACCCGGTAGTAAAATGGTCGAAACTAATGCGGCCATTAAAACCAATGGTATAACTGCTACTAGCTTAATTGTATCAACAAAAAATCATTGTCAGTCTTAGCCTGAAGGTGTTTTAAGTCCCGTGAGGCAGGCCCTTTGGTAACATGTCCCTCATGATCGAACTGGCTGCCATGCAGAGTGCAATAATAATTCTGACCTGTTTTGGTAAGTGGATGCCCTGCATGTGTGCACATGAGTACCATGACTGAAAAAGAATCGTCAACATTTTTTTGAACTGCCAGATCGTAATCATAATCGCTGATACGGATGACCTTGTAATTGCTTTCCTTGAATTCCGTTAATGGTACTCTTACAATATTACTTGCAGCAGTGGTTTTGTAAACACTTAACGGGGTTTTACAAGCCTCTATCAGGCTCCATAAAAATCCGGTGCTCATTGCCACACATATACCGCAGGTACTTTTTATAAACTCTTTCCTGTCCATTGATCAGAATGAATAACCAATACCAAAGTTAAGAAAGCTGTTATTCTGTTGATACGGAATTGTAGTAAGCAATGGATTTGCTGCACCTGTATTTACTAATCTCACATCAGTTTTAATAACCACATTCGGAATAGGAAGATAGCTGAAACCCGCTACTATATGTGTTTGTTTTAATGTGCCGTCGGTGATGCCATTAGACGGTATATAGGCATTCATATCCAACGATTCGTAGCGCCCAAATGCTACCAATTGTTTATGTTTCCATTTACCTCCAGCATTTTGCAATATGTTATAACCCAGTTCTGCATAAAAACCCGTCATGCCCGATGGTTTATTGGATGCATAGGCGTTATTGATCTGGTAAGCATCCGGAATCGATACAACACAATACAAAGCTTTAAACGAGATACCTTTATTAGAGTATTGCACATCTGCTTCGCCCAGGTATAAAGGGTTGCTGAATGTACCTGATGTCAATCCCAATGTATCTGCTATTGCTTTCTTTAATGGTGTAGTGCCACCCATATATCCTGACGCCTGGAATTTCCAGTTACCTGCATAATACTGTGCTGATGCTAATATGGCAACGTTATTTGCATTTGCATTTTGCCCCTCTGCCCTGCCACCTTCAAAGCCACTTCCATGTTCAAAGCCTGCATTATTCAAACCATTTACAATACCAATAGTGTAAGTTACGGGTAGCGCAGAAGATTGTCCGTAAAAGCATACACCTATTTCTCTCCATGTAGTGGGGATGATCAATTGTTCTACCATTGGTCTTTCCACACCATTATAATTAATTGGTAAATGATTTTCATTAGTGATACCTATCCTCGGAACAAACAAACCTGCAACCAGATATTGACGTGGATTGAAACTAAATTTCAAATACGCTTGTTCCATGCCCACCTCACCTGTTGTACCACCTGCCTGCACTTTTGCATTTTCTACTTCCAATTCAGAAAAGAAAGCAATTTTATGGTTGAATTGATGGCCTACAAACAGAACAGCTCTTGCCAAACCTGTAGTAGCTGTTTGTTCATTAAAATTACGTTGATAAAAGGCTTCTCCATAACCGGATATCACTGTTCTTGAACCATGAGAATAACTATTTAAAGAATCCTCACCTGTATTGGCTATTAATTGTTGTGCCGGGGTAAGGTTTTGTATACCCTGTTGTTGCTGTGCTGAAGCTGCATGAGTAGCTAAAAATGAAGCCGAAAAAAGTATAAATATTTTGCGCATGAGTCTTTGTTTTTTCTAAATCAGGCGCAAAGAAATGAATAACTATATCAGCAGGTTGTAATAATCGGGAAAACAGTTTCAACAATAAGGAAACAAAAGCTGCGATTTATTGTAAATTAGCAATAACTACAATGGGTATGTCTTTCTTATTGCAGAAAAGTGTGCTTCGCTTTTTATCTTATTTATATTATATCATTATTGCAACTGCATGTTCATACAATGGTCATGGACATTTTTATTTCCCTTGGTTAATAGTCACAGGATGCTTTGTTTTATTACTGTTTATCAAAAGCAAAATATTAGATGCTATAATTGGCAGTTGCGTTTTACTTATATCGCTCTTCTACACTATAAGTTTGAGTATTAAAGTTGCAGGAAATTGGCCAGTATATAATTCTTACCTGGCTGGTGTTGGTCTTTTTCTGTTATTGTTGGTAAGCGGCTTAATAATACTGTTGTCCTCATTCTCGAGAACTGAAAACAAACCAATGCAATAAAAAAACTATTTAAATGCATTTAGCCCGGTTACGTCCATACCGGTGATCAGCAAGTGAATATCATGCGTACCCTCATAAGTAATAACAGATTCCAGGTTCATCATATGACGCATAATGCTGTATTCGCCTGTTATGCCCATGCCACCCAGTATTTGTCTTGCTTCGCGTGAAACCTTAAGAGCTATATCCACGCTATTACGTTTAGCCATAGATATCTGCGCAGGTGTCGCACGGTCTTCATTCTTCAATACTCCCAAACGCCAATTCATTAACTGACTTTTTGTGATCTCAGTGATCATTTCTGCCAGCTTTTTTTGTGTAAGCTGAAAGCCTCCTATCGGTCTATCGAATTGAATACGCTGTATAGAATAACGAAGAGCTGTATCATAGCAATCCATTGCACAACCTAATGCACCCCATGCTATACCATACCGCGCACTTGACAGGCAACCTAAAGGTCCCTTCAAGCCTTTTACATTTGGTAATATATTTTCTTTAGGCACTTTTACATTGTCAAATACCAATTCCCCTGTAGCAGATGCTCTCAATGACCACTTACCATGTGTTTCAGGAGTGGTGAATCCGGGCATCCCCCTTTCCACAATTAGTCCCTTTATTTCCCCATTGTCATCTTTTGCCCATACTACAGCTATATCAGCAAATGGAGCATTACTGATCCACATTTTAGAACCATTCAGAACTACGTGATTACCAGCATCTTTGTAGTTGGTAAGCATACCTGCAGGATTTGACCCAAAGTTGGGTTCGGTAAGGCCAAAACATCCCATCATTTCGCCCGACGCCAGTTTAGGTAGATATTTTTTCTTTTGTTCTTCACTGCCATATTTATAAATAGGGAACATAACTAGTGAGCCCTGTACTGAAGCGGTAGAACGTATGCCTGAGTCCCCTCTTTCCAGCTCCTGCATCATAATACCATAGCTGATATAGTCTAAACCAGGTCCTCCATATTGCTGCGGAATAAAGGGTCCAAAGCAACCTGCATCTGCCAAACCCTTGATGACTTGCTTTGGAAATTCTGCCCTTTGAGCATATTCTTCAATTATAGGAGAGATGTCTTTTTTTACAAATGCTCTTACAGAATCACGTATTAGCTTATGCTCTTCAGTCAAAAGTTCATCTACCAGGTAATAATCAGGATGTTGATATAGGTCTTTTTGCATGGAAATTGTTAAAGTTGACAATAAACTGACATATTTCAGCCTGTAAAGGTAGCATTTTTGACACTGGCGACATACCTTTGCAAACTTTCTGACAAATCAACTTAAGTAATTACAATTCTTATACCCTTATAAGTACAATCCATAACCTCCCTGATCTTTGCCCAGAGCGGTTTTCAAAATATGTTAACAGATTTTTAGATAACGGCAGGAAAATAAAAAGATTGTGGAACGCGTTTTGTGGGAGGTAATACGTAAATATTTCGACATAAACTAACCCTTAACTGTTTTTTTACGTCTTATATATTGAATTTCAATAACAGATATTAAATTTTACATTTTATGAGGCAACTTAAGATTGCTACCCAGATCACCAACCGCGATTCGCAAGCCGTTGAAAAATACCTGCAGGAGATCAGCAAAATTTCTATGATCACACCTGAAGAGGAAACAACACTTGCGCAAAAAATACATATGGGGGACCAGCGCGCGTTGGAAAAACTGGTTAAGGCAAATCTTCGTTTCGTGGTATCAGTTGCAAAACAATACCAACATCAAGGTCTATCACTAAGTGATCTTATTAATGAGGGTAACCTGGGTTTGATAAAAGCAGCACAACGCTTTGATGAAACTAAAGGATTTAAATTCATATCATATGCAGTATGGTGGATCCGCCAGTCTATTTTACAAGCTTTGGCAGAACAGGGCCGTTTGGTGCGCCTGCCACAAAATAAAATAGGCACTTACAATAAAGCCAATAAAGCATTTATCGCTTTTGAACAGGAACATGAGCGCGAACCGTCAACCGAAGAACTGGCAGGAATACTGGACATGAGCGAAACTGAAGTAACTAATATATTCACCAGCAACTCACGTCATACATCATTAGATGCTCCCGTACATGAAGCAGAGGATGTGGCTATGGGCGACTTGCTGGAAGGTAGCAGCGATACGGATGATGATGTAATGAGAGATTCTTTACGCACAGAGATACGTCGCATACTTAAATCACTCAGCCCCCGCGAAGCAGAAATATTAGCTGCTTACTTCGGACTGGAAGGTGATGACGGACCAAGCATAGAAGAAATAGGCGAAAAATATGATCTTACCAAAGAGCGTATACGCCAGATAAAAGAGCGTGCTATCAAACGTTTGCAAAAAGCACGCTACAGCACATCTTTAAAAGGATACTTAGGAAAATAAGTACGATCTCGCATATTTTAAAAGTCCCTGCCTATGGTTGGGACTTTTTCTTTTGCCTGCGTTCAGTCAATGTTTGAGTGAATGATTTACCAATGCCCGAAAATATGAGTGTGAATAACAAGGCTTGTCCAATAGCATATATAATACTCTTCTTAACACTATAGTCATCAAACAGAAATGTCATAGCCGCCCATAAAGCCAGGTAAATAAGAAAATCGTAGAAAATGTATTTGCCGTTTTTCATACTATAATGATACATTTTTCTATTTACTTTTACTACCCATGCGTTTACTCATCACCAATATCAAACAACTCTGCGGAATAGATACCGACAAGAAACGTATTGCCGGGAAAGACATGGCTACTTTGTCTTGTATGGAAAATGCGTGGCTCCTTGCAGAAGATGGTTTGATACATAGCTATGGTAGCATGACTGATCTACCTTTTAGAAAAGTGGATCAAACCTATAATGCTGATGACAGGTTAGTATTGCCTGCCTGGTGTGATTCTCATACACATTTGGTTTTTGCTGCCAGCCGCGAACATGAATTTGTAGACCGTATAAAAGGGCTCAGCTATGAAGAAATAGCCCGTCGTGGTGGTGGTATTTTAAATTCAGCAAAAAAGCTAAATGAAACAAGTGCAGGGCAATTATACGATCAAAGCCTGGAACGTTTGCATAAAGTAATGGCCACCGGCACAGGGGCTATAGAGATAAAAAGCGGTTATGGACTGAATGAAGAAGGCGAATTGAAGATGCTGAAAGTGATAAGAAAATTGAAGGAAAAAAGCCCTATTCCAATAAAGGCAAATTTTTTAGCTGCACATGCATATCCAATTGATTATAAAGAAAATAAAGAAGGTTATATAAACTTAATAATTAAACAATTATTACCAAAAGTAGCAGGCGAGGGCTTGGCAGATTATATAGATGTTTTTTGCGAGGAAGGCTTTTTTAGCGTAGCTGATACTGAAAGGATATTAGAGGCTGCAGCTAAATACGGATTAAAGCCTAAGATACATGCTAACCAGCTTCATTATTCAGGTGGTGTGCAGGTAGGAGTAAAGCATAAAGCTGTCAGTGTAGATCACTTAGAATGTGTGGGTGACGCTGAAATAGAAGCCTTGAGAGGCTCTGATACCATGCCTACCCTGCTTCCGGGTGCTGCATTCTTTCTGGGTATGCACTATCAGCCTGCACGCAAAATAATAGATGCTGGTCTGCCCGTTTGCCTGGCTACTGATTATAATCCCGGCTCCTGCCCATCAGGTAATGTGCCATTACTGCTTACCATAGCATGCACCCAGCTAAAAATGACCCCAGAAGAAGCCATTAATGCCGTAACCCTGAACGGGGCCGCAGCCATGGAACTGGAAAATGAATTGGGAACAATAAAAATTGGCAAAAAAGCTAATTTAATAATCACCCAAAAAATACCCAATTTTGCCCATATTCCATATGATTTTGGCAATAATCCGGTCGAAAAAATGGTTTTTTCGGGCAAAATCGCCTAAAATCACATTTCGCTTTTCGGCTTTAATGATTACTTTTGCTACCCCACAAAATACTTATGGCAACAACAGCAGATTTCAGAACAGGACTTATCATAAAATTAGATGGTAGCCTTTATTCAGTAGTAGAATTCGGACAAAATAAAACAGCAAGAGCTGCCGCAAAGGTTTGGGCAAAACTAAAGGGTGTAGATAATACCCGCTCTATCGAACACACATGGAACTCAGGAGATAACATTTTCCCTGTACGTGTAGAACGACGCCCATACCAGTTCTTATACAAAGATGATTCGGGCTTCAACCTGATGGATACGGCCACTTTTGAACAAATAATAATAAGTACAAGTAGTATAGAACACCCCGAATTATATAAAGAAGGACAGGAATGTTTTGTATTGGTAAATACCGAAACAGAACTACCTATGAGTGTAGAATTACCTCCAAACGTTGTACTACGCGTTACTTATTCAGAACCCGGAGTCAAAGGCGATACTGCCACACGTACTTTAAAACCGGCTACTGTTGAAACAGGGGCCACTGTTAACGTACCTCTTTTCGTAAACACAGACGAACTGATAAGGATTGATAGTAAAACAGGCGCTTATATAGAGCGCGTGAAGGAATAATTATTTTATTCATTACAAAAAACATTACTCATGGAGTACAAACAGATACAGGAATTGATCAAAATGATCAATAAGTCTAATATTAGTGAGTTGAGTGTTGAGGACGGAGATTTTAAGATAACAATAAAACAAGAACATAGCCAGTCTGCACCATTTGTAGCTGTTCAGGCACCTATACAAATGCCAATGCAGGCACAGCAACCTCTAGCAGCTATCCAACAGAGCACAAGCCCCGCTCCTGCAACACAAGCGGCGCCACAACCTGCGGCAACGAGCGATAAAGCTATTACCATAAAATCTCCAATGATCGGCACATTTTATCGCAGCCCGTCTCCCGACAAGCCGGTATTTGTAAATGTCGGTGATGAAATAAAAGAAGGCCAGGTGTTATGCATCATAGAAGCCATGAAACTCTTTAATGAAATAGAAAGCGAAGTAAGTGGCAGAATTATTAAAATGTTGGCAGATGATGCTTCACCGGTAGAATATGATCAGCCTTTATTCCTTGTTGAACCGATTTAAATCTTAATTGTGTTTAAAAAAATACTCATAGCCAATCGTGGAGAAATAGCATTGCGTGTTATTCGTACATGCCGCGAAATGGGCATCAGGACCGTTGCTGTTTATTCTACTGCTGATAAAGATAGTCTGCACGTTCGTTTTGCAGATGAAGCAGTTTGTATTGGTAAGCCACAAAGTGCGGATTCTTATTTGAACATTCCGCATATCATGGCTGCTGCTGAAATTACCAATGCAGATGCTATTCACCCTGGTTATGGTTTTTTAGCTGAGAATGCGAATTTCTCAGAGATATGCTCGCAATACAATATTAAATTCATAGGCCCTACTCCTGATATGATAAGGTCTATGGGTGATAAGATCACCGCAAAAGAAACCATGATAAAAGCAGGAGTGCCTGTTATACCGGGTTCTGATGGTTTATTGCAAAATCATGATGAAGCCAAAAAACTGGCAAAGAAGATGGGCTATCCCGTTATTCTTAAAGCAACAGCTGGTGGTGGTGGTAAGGGTATGCGGGTGGTATGGGAAGAAAGTGAAATCGAAAAAGCTTATAATACTGCAAAAGCAGAAGCAGGTGCTGCATTTAAAAATGATGGTATCTATATGGAAAAATTTGTGGAAGAACCACGACATATAGAAATACAAATAGCAGGAGATCAGTTTGGTACAGTTTGCCATTTAAGTGAGCGTGATTGTTCTATTCAACGTCGTCACCAAAAGCTGGTGGAGGAATCTCCATCTCCTTTCATGACCAAAGAGCTCCGCCAGAAAATGGGTGAAGCTGCCATTAAAGCTGCATCAGCTATCAATTACGAAAGCGTGGGTACTATAGAATTCCTGGTAGATAAGCATCGCAATTTCTACTTTATGGAAATGAATACCCGCATACAGGTAGAACATGGTGTTACTGAAGAAGTGATCAATTATGACCTGGTAAAAGAACAAATAAAAATAGCTGCAGGCATACCTATTAGTGGTAAAAACTACGAACCCCAAATGCATGCCATTGAATGCCGTATCAATGCAGAAGACCCTTATAATGATTTTCGCCCCAGCCCCGGAAGAATAACTGTATTACACACACCTGGTGGTCATGGTGTGCGTGTAGATTCTCATATATACGCCGGTTATGTTATCCCCCCATATTACGATTCTATGATCGCAAAAGTTATAGCAGTGGCACAAACACGCGAAGAGGCAATAAATACAATGGAGCGTGCGCTAAGTGAATATGTAATAGAAGGTATAAAAACCACTATTCCATTCCATCAGCAATTGATGCGTAATGAACAATTCAGAAAAGGCAATTTCACAACTAAGTTCATAGAAAGTTTTCACCTTGTGTGATAGTAGAAACACCATATGGCCCTTTTGATAGTAAATATCTTAGGTTGTTAAAGGTTTTGGGATTCGCTATTTTGTTTTTATTATTTATAGGTTTCGAAATACTTAGCAGTAACTTGCATCATTTGAATAATTTGAAGAAAGAAGAATATCAAATAGTGGTTTCGAAGAAATATGAAGATGATAATAACAAAGGAGAAAAAACAATTTGCGATGCTAAAGGTATTTGTATTGGAGTAAGTGTATTTCATGATTGTTTTAATTATACAGAAATTGGCGACACTCTCGTTAAGGAAAAAGGTAGTTTAAAAGTTTTATTAAAGAAAAAAGATACTTCTTACGCATTTTATCCCAATGATACTGTATCAATTTGGTAGTCATAATATCGTTAACTAATGACCTTTTAACCTGTAAACCAATTAACTTATCTTCGTGCCATGCAAAAAAAATTGCTTATAACTGGCGGGGCGGGATTTATAGGCTCTCATGTAGTGCGTTTATTCGTACAGAAATATCCTGATTACCATATTATTAATTTGGATGCACTTACATATGCAGGTAATCTCGAGAACCTGAAAGATATAGAGCATGCCCCTAACTATACTTTTGTAAAAGCAGATATTACTGATGCTGAAGCTATGAGTGAGCTTTTTGCAACTTATACTTTTGATGGTATTATTCACCTCGCTGCCGAAAGCCATGTAGACAGGTCTATTACTGATCCTAATGCATTTATACAAACCAATGTAATGGGAACAGCAAATTTGCTAAGTGCAGCAAAAACAACCTGGAAGAATAATTACGAAGGCAAACGCTTTTACCATGTGTCCACCGATGAGGTTTATGGTTCACTCGGTGCAACCGGTTTTTTCTTAGAAACAACACCATACGATCCACAATCACCCTACTCTGCATCTAAAGCCGCATCAGACCATTTGGTACGGGCTTATGGCAATACGTATCATATTCCATTTGTAATTACTAATTGCTCAAATAATTATGGCCCTAATCAATTTCCGGAAAAATTATTACCACTCTTTATAAATAATATTCGCAACAATAAACCATTGCCTGTATATGGCGATGGCAAATACACACGCGACTGGTTATACGTAATAGACCATGCAAGAGCTATTGATATGGTATACCACAATGGTAAGAATGGTGAGACCTATAATATTGGTGGCTTCAACGAGTGGCAAAATATTGAACTGATAAAACTGCTTTGTGTTAAAATGGATGAGAAGTTAGGAAGAGATGCAGGTACTTCGGCAAAATTGATTACTTATGTAAAAGACCGCCCCGGTCATGACAGGCGTTATGCCATAGATGCTAATAAAATAAAAAACGAACTGAGCTGGACACCTTCTGTAACATTCGAAGAAGGATTAAGCCGGACAATAGATTGGTATTTGGCTAACCAACAATGGCTTGATCATGTTACTTCCGGCGACTATCAAAAATATTATAACACTCAATACGCTCATTCATGAAAGGCATCATATTAGCCGGTGGTTCCGGAACAAGATTGTATCCACTGACTATCGCAGTCAGCAAACAGCTGATGCCTGTTTATGACAAGCCTATGATCTATTATCCACTTTCTACATTAATGCTGGCAGGTATAAATGATATTCTCATTATTACAACTCCAGATGACCAAGCAGCATTCAAAAAGCTATTAGGTGACGGTAGCCAGATTGGTTGTAAGTTTCAGTACGTAGTGCAGCATACACCCAATGGGCTTGCACAGGCATTTGTACTAGGAGCAGACTTTATTGGCAAAGATCCAGTTGCATTAGTTTTGGGAGACAATATTTTTCACGGCTCTGGCATGGGTACTATATTACAGCAAAAAGCAAACCCAAAGGGAGCTGTTGTTTTTGCTTACCAGGTACACGACCCAGAGAGGTATGGAGTTGTTGAGTTTGATAAGAATTTTAAAGTGCTGAGCATAGAAGAAAAACCAAAACAACCTAAATCAAACTATGCTGTACCTGGATTATATTTCTATGATAATAATGTAGTCAGTATTGCTAAGTCTATTAAACAATCTCCTCGTGGTGAATATGAAATTACCGATGTAAATAAAACTTACCTTGAACAAGGAAAACTAGAAGTCGGTGTGTTAGACCGTGGTACAGCATGGTTAGATACAGGCACTTTTGATTCGCTTATAGAGGCCAGTCAATTTATTGAAGTAATAGAAAAACGTCAGGGTTTAAAAATTGGTTGCATAGAAGAAATTGCATACCGAAATGGTTGGATAAATGATACACAAATGGAAAAGCTGGCTACTACTTATATAAAGAGTGGCTATGGGGTATATTTAAAAAGCCTTATAGGTCAAATTTAATATTTGAACACCTATTAGACAATAGTTATTTACAATATTTACTTGTTGCTAATTTTGTAGTTTTGTAGCTCAATAAAGCAGTTCTATGCCGCACTATTATTCGCTCGGACAAATACCCCCTAAACGACACACTCAATTCAGAAGGCCGGATGGTAAATTATACTCAGAACAGCTATTCAGTACAGAAGGCTTTTCATCTAATTACTCCTTATTATACCATATTTACCCCCCTACTACAATTGTAAGAACTGAAGAGCCTACAGATGTATCTCCTAAGGCTGGGACGGGTAATATTTTAAAGCATCGCAGTTTCCAGGGATTTAAAGTAAAACCGGAAGCGGATTATTTGAAAAGCAGAAAATGCGTATTATTTAATAACGATGTACACTTATCTTTAGCAGCACCCACTGCGGGATTAAAAGATACATTCTACAAAAATGCGGATGCCGACGAGGTATTATTTATACATGAAGGGACAGGTAGAGTAAAAACTCAATATGGGCAATTACCATTTAGCTATGGTGATTATATTGTATTGCCAAGAGGTACTATCTATCAAATAGAATTTGACAAACCTGAGAACAGGTTATTTATAATAGAGTCATTCAGTCCTATTACCTTTCCTAAAAGATACCTGAGTAAATACGGGCAATTGCTTGAAAATTCTCCTTATTGCGAACGTGATCTACGCAAACCGCAAGACCTTGAAACCATTGATAAAAAAGGTGAATTCCTGATCAACATAAAAAAGAAAGGGCTGCTCTACCCAATATGGTATGCAAATCATCCTTTTGATGTGATTGGATGGGATGGCTGCGAATATCCTTTTATTTTCAGTATTCACAATTTTGAGCCAATTACTGGGCGTGTGCATCAGCCACCACCGGTTCATCAAACCTTTGATGCAAATAATTTTGTGGTATGTTCTTTCGTACCACGCTTATTCGATTATCATCCACAATCAATTCCTGCACCATATAATCATAGCAATATAGATAGTGATGAAGTATTGTATTATGTAGACGGAGATTTTATGAGTCGTAAACATGTTGAGCGTGGTATGATAACTTTGCATCCCGGCGGTATACCACACGGCCCACACCCTGGAGCTGTAGAAAAAAGCATTGGAGCAAAAGAAACAAAAGAACTGGCTGTAATGGTTGATACCTTCCATCCCTTAATGTTAACAAAAGAAGCACAGGGAATTGAAGATGATCATTACGTAATGAGCTGGGCAGAATAAATTAAAATTGAAAATTATAAATAGATCATGGATACACTAACAGTAAGTGCAAAAATGGCAACAGCGAAGGATTTCCTTCCTATTAATGGTACCGACCATATTGAACTATATGTTGGCAATGCCAAACAAGCAGCACATTTTTACAAAACAGCTTTTGGATTTCAGTCCTTGGCATATGCCGGGCCTGAAACAGGTGTAAAAGAAATAGCCTCTTATGTATTGCAGCAAGGCAAGATACGCCTGGTGCTTACCACTCCACTTGAATCAGAGCATCCAATCTCTCAACACATTTTCAAACATGGTGATGGGGTGAAGGTGTTGGCGTTGTGGGTAGATGACGCTTATAAAGCTTTCCAGGAAACTACAAGCCGTGGGGCAAAAGCGTACATGCAGCCAAAAACCATGAAGGATGAATTTGGCGAGGTGAAGATAAGCGGCATTTACACATACGGAGAAACAGCACATCTTTTTGTAGAACGTAAAAATTATAAAGGCCCTTTCTTACCGGGTTATAAAGAATGGAAAAGCAATTACAATCCTTCAGAAACCGGTTTATTGCATGTTGACCATTGCGTTGGTAATGTTGGCTGGAACAGAATGAATGAAACCGTGAAATGGTATGAAGATGTAATGGGATTTGTAAATATTCTTTCTTTTGATGACAAGCAGATCAATACTGAGTATTCTGCATTAATGAGTAAGGTAATGAGCAACGGCAACGGGTATGTAAAGTTCCCGATCAATGAACCGGCTGAAGGCAAGAAGAAATCACAGATAGAAGAATACTTACAATTCTATGAAGGTGAGGGCGTACAACATATCGCAGTTGCTACAAAAGACATTATCAAAACCGTACGTGAATTAAAATCTCGTGGTGTTGAATTTTTGAATACACCCAACACATACTACGAAGACCTGCAAAACAGGGTTGGTAAAATTGATGAAGACGTTGCTTCTCTACATGAATTAGGCATTCTCGTTGACCGGGATGATGAAGGTTATCTGCTCCAGATATTTACTAAACCGATCGAAGACCGCCCCACCCTTTTCTTTGAGATCATTCAGCGCAAAGGTGCTCAAAGCTTTGGTGCTGGTAATTTTAAAGCCTTATTTGAGTCTATAGAACGGGAACAAGCGCTCAGAGGCAATCTTTAAGTAAATCCCTGCATGCCTTCCGGTATGTTAATATCATATGGAAAAGTCTCTGCGGGGCAGGGACTTTTTACATTTTTAAGATAATCTTATAAAGGCTTATCCTTATTTTTGTGTACATTGAATTAGTTAATAACCGCCTTATTTATAACGATTTATGATGAAGTTGAGAAGTGTAATGATACCGTTGATTTGCCTGGTTACTACAAATGTCTTTGCTCAAACCGATGCAAAAACATTTCACGATTTTCAATTCTCATTTAATCGTGTTACTACTGCCTGGACTAAGTTTAGTGACTCTGTCAACAAACTATTTAAAAATAAGGGCGGAGAATACCCTCCAAAAGATATTTACCTGCGCATTTTCAAAGCTCAGAACGAATTAGAATTATGGGCTAAAAGTCCTAAAACATCTGAATACAAGCTTATTAAAACCTATCGCATTTGCGCTTTATCAGGAATACTCGGGCCTAAACGCACAGAGGGCGACAGGCAGGTGCCTGAAGGTTGTTACTTCATTGATGATTTCAATCCTAAAAGCGATTTTTATCTTTCCCTGTTATTAAACTATCCTAATTATTCAGATATGGTATTGGGTGACAAACAAAACCCTGGCGGCGACATCTACATTCACGGCGGATGTGTAACAGTGGGTTGCATGCCAATGACAGACGATATCATTCAGGAGTTGTATGTAGTGTGCCTGAGCGCTAAAATAAACGGTCAAACGTATATACCTGTTCATATATTCCCTACCCGCTTCAATAAAGCAGGTCTTAATTTCCTGGGCCGCGAATATGGCAAGGATACCAAAAAACAGGAGTTTTGGGTAAATATGAAAAATGATTATGATTACTTCGAAAAGTATCATAAACTCTTACCTGTTATGTACACACCAGATGGTAAATATGTGTTCAGCAATATGTAATACCTTTGCCTCGTTATTGGTATATGATCCTTATAAAAAACAGTATTATCGCTATTTCCTGCCTGGCTATTATTTTAGGTATTTCAGCATGTGAAAGAGAAGTACATTTAAATTTAAGTACTGGCACACCAAAGGTTGTTGTAGAAGGCAGAATAGATAATGGCTATCCTCCGTTTGTAACACTCACCTCATCCATCGGATTCTTTGATACTGTAGATTTTTCTTCATTGCAGAATTACTTTATCCATAATGCAGATATAAAAGTAAGTGATGGCACCACTACAGTGAGCCTCAAAGAATACGCTTTAGATACCGGTAACCACAGTAAGTTTTATATCTATTCGCTCGATACTTCTTCACCCGGCGCCCTCAGTTTTACCGGGCAGGTAGGTAAATTTTACACGCTTACTATTAACTATAACGGACAAACTTATACATCTGTAACCAAAATACCTGAGCCAATTAAAATTGATTCCATAAGGTCTCAGCCCCCAGCATTTGTACCTAAAGACTACCCTAATGCTATTGACCTGGTTGTTTATTTTAAAGACCCTGATACACTAGGCAACTATGCACGCTACTCTACTAAAAGAAACAGTGAACCTTTTTACACCGGCGATCTGTATTCCGACCAGATAACCAATGGTATTGCAGTTAACTGGCATATACACCCCGGCAAGAATACAGCACAGCCCGATAGTGTGAAGAATTCTTACTTCTTTAAAGGTGATACTGTTACAGTAGCATGGAGTTCTATTGATAAAGGAGTTTATACTTTCTGGAATACATTCCAATATGCAGCTGACCAGGTTGGTAATCCGTTTTCTTCGCCTATCAATTCTGAAAGCAATATAAGCAATGGGGCTGTGGGCGTATGGGCAGGCTATGGCACTACCCAGTCTACCTTTATTATCCCCAAATAATTAACGTTTTAATAAATCTATTGCCCCATAACTGCACAGGTTTGCTGCATCGCTAAATCTTTCGCATTTTTGCTAACTTATCCACCTTAGGTGGATTGAATATTTAATACTGAAAATGGCTGATATAGAAAAAGTACATTGTTTGATAATTGGTTCCGGCCCTGCGGGTTATACAGCGGCTATCTATGCTTCACGTGCAAATCTGCATCCTGTTTTATACCAGGGGTTACAACCGGGCGGACAGCTTACCATAACTACTGAAGTTGAGAATTACCCGGGTTATCCTAATGGTATCATGGGTCCACAAATGATGGTGGATTTTGAACAGCAAGCGCAGCGCATGGGCGCTGATATACGCTGGGGCATAGCTACTAAAGTAGATCTTTCATCACGTCCATATAAAGTGCAGATAGATGAAGAAAAATGGATAGCTGCCGATGCTTTAATAATAGCTACAGGTGCTTCTGCAAAATGGTTGGGATTGGAATCTGAACAACGCCTGAATGGCCATGGTGTTTCTGCCTGTGCTGTTTGTGATGGTTTCTTTTTCAAAGGACAGGAAGTAGCAATAGTTGGTGCAGGGGACACTGCTTGCGAAGAAGCTTTATATCTCTCTAAACTCTGCAGCACAGTACATATGCTGATAAGAAAAGGTGAAATGCGTGCCAGTAAAGTAATGCAGGCGCGTGTATTAGCTACAGCGAATATTAAAGTGTATTGGAACACAGATACAGTTGAAGTATTGGGTGAAAATAAAGTAGACAGTTTAAAAGTTCGTAATAATGTTACGGGTGTAGAAACCATTATTCCATTAAAAGCATTCTTCGTGGCTATTGGGCACGAGCCTAATTCTTCTATGTTTAAAGGCGTGATTGATATGGATGAGCAGGGATACATCAAAACAATTCCGGGCTCTTCTAAAACAAATATCGAAGGTGTGTTTGCCTGCGGAGACGTACAGGATAAAACATACCGACAAGCTGTAACTGCCGCCGGTAGCGGCTGCATGGCTGCTCTTGATGCTGAAAGGTATTTAGGTGCATTAGAGCATGCTGCACTGGCAGCACAAACTGCATAATTCATTAAAAGAATATTTTCATGAAAACCATCATTGCACTCGAAGAAGCTGCTATGACAGCGATCGCTTTTTATTTCATTTCGCAATTGCATATTTCTTTTAGCTGGTGGTTGTACCCGTTTTTATTTTTGAGTCCCGACATTAGTGCGCTTGGTTACCTGGCAGGAAATAAAGTTGGAACTATTAGTTATAACTTCTTTCATCATAAAGCTGTAACAATTATTGTGGGTGTATTAGGCATTGTACTTAAGAACGAGTACTGGATGTTTGCGGGGCTTATGTTATTTGCTCATTCTTCTTTTGACAGGATGCTGGGCTATGGACTGAAAACCTACCAGGGCTTTGGTTTTACACATCTCGGTTTAATAGGCCGTCAGAAGAGAGGCAACTGACCATTTCTTATTCGCCTGAAATCTTTGGTGTTCATTTCCATATGTGTTTCATTCAGGTGAAATTTTTTGCAGTAGATATGAAACTGTGTTCTTATCAGCTCAGCAAATTTTCCATCGCCTGTTATTCTGTTACCCCAGCGGCTGTCGTTCACCGTACCTTCGTGGCAGGCGCATACCTGGTTCCATACTTTTTCTGCACGGTCGGGAAATGCTTTATGCAACCAGTCATGAAATATACCGCCAATAGCCCCGTTGAGCCTCACCACTGTATAGCCCGCCCATTTGGCACCCGCTTCACTGGCGGCCTTCAGCACATCGTGCATATGCATGTCATTCAGGCCGGGTATTAATGGTGCGTTCATAATGCCGGTAGGTATGCCGTTCTTAGACAATGTTTCCACCACTTTCAACCTCGATCTGTAAGATGCTGTTCTCGGTTCCATTACTCTTCTCATATCTTCATCTAAAGAAGTGATAGAACTAAACACTCTTACCAGATTCAGCTTGTTCAACTCCTGCAGCACATCCAGGTCGCGAAGCACTAAAGCATTTTTAGTAAGTATGCCTACAGGGTTGCGAAAATCAAGGCATATTTCCAGCAGCTTGCGTGTAATGCGCATTTTTCTTTCTATCGGCTGGTAGCAATCTGTATTACCGCTGAGCGATATACAGGCAGGCTCCCAATTCTTATTCTCGAAAAACTTTTTCAGCAAAGCCGGTGCGTTTTTCTTCACTACTATCCTGCTCTCAAAATCTACGCCCGCACTGTATCCCCAATACTCATGGCTGTTGCGTGCATAACAATAAATACAACCATGCTCACAACCCTGGTAAGGATTGGCAGAGAACATCATACCTACATCAGGGCTGGTGACTGTATTTACCAGCGTTTTGCTTTCATCGTAAATATATTCGGTCTGTCGTTCTTCCTGTTCCCAGTCGTCTATGGCCTCTACGTGCTCTTGCACATACTCTCCCTTCAGAAATTTATTCTTCGGATTGTACTGCGCCCCCCTGCCCTTTTCAAACCGGTCGTATGCTTTTTGGTTTATCATATTGTTCTCTAATTATTTATTTTCTCCTGCTGTCCCGAATGTTCGGGACTCGCTGATAAGCGCAGAAAAAAACGCAGATACTTATGTTGTGGGTCTGCGACAAATCTGCGGGAACCATTTTTATTCCATCACATTCAATTTGCACATTGTCAAAAGTCTTCCTCCAGCATATATTTATTAACGATCTCCCCATCTATTCCATTACCCATATCTTTTACAGAACCGAAGCCTATAGCGTCTTTCATTACATAAGGGTCAAGCATTTCCACGCCCTTGCGCACTATATTTCTGCCGTACTTATCTTTTATATTATACATCGCTTTGCGCACCACATCTTGTTTCATACGGTTGTCAAACAAACTATACTGCAGGTTTCCGCCGCTCATAAAACTGCCAATAGCCACGCCCAGGCTTTGTGTGTTCTTATTGAACATGGTCGTGTTCCTGCTGCGTTCAAACATTTCTATCTGCTGCACCAGGTAGCGGCGCAGTTCCAATCCATCCTGCACGGGTTGCTGAAAGCGCACTTTGGTATCCCAGCCTGTGCTGTCGCGGTAGCGGATAAAAAAACTGGCGTCCCTGCAAAAAATATCCTGCTTCACCATACGCTGTTCCAGTTTGGTGCAGAGTGCTACCAGCATGGCTTCCAGTGTGGCTTTGTTTTCTCTCTGTTCGCGGCTCACCGTGCGCATAGCACTCATATTTCTGTTCTCATGTGCATACAGGTCTATCTCACCAAAATTCAAACGGCGATACCAGAAATTGCCTACCACACCGCCAAATGCCTTTCTCAGCAGTGCCTCGCTGGTATGCCGCATTTGCAAGGGAGAAGTAATACCGCATAGTTGCAATCTTCTTTCATTGCGGCTGGCTATGCCCGGCAGGTCCTGCAATTGCAGCTTGCTTAGTTTCTCATCTATATTCTCAGGTGTTATTTCTACCAGCCCGTCAGGCTTTTGTATTTCGGTGGCCAGCTTGGCGAGAAAAGAATTGGGTGCAATGCCTATGCTGCATTTTAGCCAGTCGTATTCGCGGCTGATGTCTGCTTTTATTTTTCTGCCCACTTCCTGCATATCCTTATACACCAGTTTATAGCTACTCATGTTCATCACCGCCTCATCTATACTGCGTGCTATTACATCATCGCAATAGTTATGCAGTATTTCCATGATCTTTACATGTATGCGGCGGTACTGGTAAGGATTGGTAGTAACAGGTATAATATGCGGGCACAACTGCCTGCCCTCTCCCAGGCGCATGCCTGTTTTTACACCATATTTCTTGGCCTCCATGCTTGGGGCAATAATGCAGGCATTGGGGCTATCGTAGGTTATTACCCCCACAGGTTTATTCCTCAGCTCTGGATTTAGTTGCTGCTCGCAACTGGCAAAATAGCTGTTCATGTCAAGGTACATGACAACCGAACCGTGCTTTGCATCGGCGCTATTGGCCCTGTATTCCTGTTTTTTAGGCCTTTCCGTGGTGCTTACCTGCTCCATTCCTCCACAAAGGTAGGAATATCCAATTAATTTGACAAATTATATAAAAGGATTACTTTTATATAATTATAACTTAGCTATAAATATTTAATAAATGACTAAAGTAAGTTACTTATTAGGGACAGGGGCTAGTGCAAATGCCTTACCCATAACTAAAAACATTCCCATTAGAATTGATGGGATTCTTTATGAGATTATTAATACAAAGTTTCCGGGCAATCTCGTAGATAAAGCTTTTAGAGAAGTGTTTTATATGCTAGGTGACGACAGTGATTAACAAAACCCCACTCATCCGCATTTGTTCCGATCCGAACGTTCGGATCGGAATAACATATAAAAATTAATAATAATAAATAGGCGAGGATGATATGGAACAGCGTCTGCGAGGCAAATAAAAGGTAACCCATTATTTCTATAATATTTTTCTATACCTCCTTTCAAAGAAAAATTTGGAAACCCCTTGTTAATAATATTAACTTGCTTCCGCTCATAAGCATATTATTATGTGTTATGGGTTTCAATTAGCTAATTGAATAAGTTCTTTGACATATTGGCCCTATCAAACATCTTATCTTTTTCATGCGACATTGATGATACATCGTGGGACATTGGATATATGTTTATAAAATATTTTTGAGGAACGGAACATTACAAATTCCCTTATTTGAACAGTGATGTTATTTTACTTCCGCTTCCGCTTTTAATTTTTAAAGGAAAAAGCGGAAGTAATTCACTACCCCATACGCTCAAAACCACGCTGGTAAACCATATTACGAATTATTTATGCGGAAGCAAAGCGGAAGATTGTGGAACTAAAGCGGAAATTCTACTTCCGCAAGGTTGCAATATTCTCCCTACACAAACATCAACCGTCATTGCAACAACTAGCCCATAAACAGGGACTGACCCGGTGATATTATTTTACAATTTGTGTTTCCCCGGTCTGGGGGTCAAGTTTCTTTTGATAACCAAGCCTGTAACGGATACCGACCGTAGCCGGATAAGCTACTATCCTGTAATGTATATTAGTATATGGCCTTACTACCGGGGCTTCTGCGGTATAATCAAGATCGTAATAACGTGCCGCTATTTCCATATTTAATGCAAACCTGTTTGAAAAATTCAACGTGTATCCTACCTGTAACCCTACGGTTAAACCAAAGCCACCATCCGGTGCTTCATAAGAAGCATCAACAGGTAAAGTTTTAGAATTATTCCTGGCTATAGCCAATCCCATGCCTGCACCAAAATAAAAATAGTTTTCGTCCATATACAGTTTCTTATTCACTACGGCGCAAAAAGAGGATGCATAGGTAGCATACACTATCTTTTTATGATCCGCCCCAATATTATACCCATCATTTGTATAGCCGATGCTTGACCTGCGGGACAATTCTAATACGTGCAGATCAATTCCAACCTGGAAATCATCTTTTAAATTTCGCAGTACTGTAAGTTGCGTTGCATAGTTTGCCGCCACCAGGTCTCCCCTGAAATACATATTATTGGTGGGCTTGCTGTTGATGCTCGCTCCAAATCCTATCCCTACTTCGTATTGCTGTGCAAACACAAACACCGGGGATAATAAGAAAAAAAGAACGTTGAGGACTCTCATAGTATATTTTTAAAAGATTAGAAAATTGGTAAATCGAAATTTTTTATTGTTTGGTTAAACTTATTTTGTCTGTACTCCAGCCAATGCAATCAAAACTATCATAATACTGAAGCCAGTAAATTGCACCTGTTAAAATGTTACTTGTAAAGGAAAAGCTGCCTACATTATAATTTCCTGCCACAATAGCACCGGAAGTATTTTTTGAATAAATATAATCAGTCAGCATCAATTGAGAACTTGACACCCTACCGGAAAAAGTAATAGGAAACCCGCCTGCAATTGGTGGAGATTCACCACAATTATCATTTGTAACATTATAAACATCTCCGCTTATATCAACTGAAACATTATTATCGTCTATTGCAGTTATTGTAAAAGTAAATTTGCACTGAAAAGTTTTATAAGTATATACCGAACTGTTATTGCAATTTGTTATATAATATACTGTAACAGGTACAAAAGATTTCCATGTGCCGGCAAGGCTTCGTGCAGGAGAAAGACTACTATCCAGTTTGCTGCAACCGCTAAATGTGGTTAAACTAAGAAGTATAAAACATGCTATAATGTAGCGAAACACCTTTCTGAAATAAATGAAAACAGCTACCATGGTCTATAAATCTACCGTTTTAAAAACAAAAAATTATATTTTTCTTTAAAATGTTAAGAATATCCTGCGCTAAAGAAGTACTTTACAGCATACAAAAAAATATATAATGAGAACATTATTCATTTCTATACTAATTGGCCTATCGTTTTTAAGGCTGCCTGCTTTTGCCCAGGGCTTTACAAATAAAGCAGATGCCACCAACAAGTTAGTTGAAGGCAAAAAAGATGGTAAATGGCTTGAATACCTGGATAATTATACGCTTGAAACAAATGACATGAAAGAGGCAAAATATTACAGCCTTACAGTGTATAAAGCCGGTGCTTATAATGGCACAAGGAGCGTATATTATTTGAGCGGTAAACTATTTTATAAAACTATATGGGTGAATAACAAACTAACAGATAAGGTAGAGAAGATGTATTATGAGAGTGGCCAGTTAATGAGTGAAGAAGCGCTTGCTAATGGTCAGCCTAATGGCCTTCATAAACAATATTATGAAACTGGTATACTGCAAGCAGAAACGCCTTACACAAATGGCAAAATGAATGGATTATGGAAACAATATTATGCCAGCGGAAAATTAAAACGCGAGATCCCAATGGTAAATGGCCTTGAAGATGGAGAGGATAAAGAATATTATGAAAGCGGGCAATTGAAAAGTAAGACTGTATACACCAACGACAAACCGGGGGTAAAAGAGAATTATAATGATAACCGGTAAGGTATGCAGTAAGTAAATAACGGATCGGGGCTCTAATGATGTTGAAAAATTGTCCTAACTACCCCTCCATCTTGCCGTATTCTCACTCTATACAATTCAGCAATTAGTATGAATTTTGTATCGTCAACAAAAACAGTACGATGAAACTAGATATTTATGTCAATTACAAAGGAAACTGCAAACAGGCTTTCAGTTTTTATGAAGAGCATCTTGGCGGCAAGATCATTATGATGTCCACTTTTGCAGAAATGCCCGACGCAGCCAATATTCCTGCTGAAAGAAAAAATGATATTCTTCATGGCCGTATTGCAATTGGCGAAACAGTGCTTATGGGAGCAGATATTCCAAATGCTGAGCCTATGCGCAGCGCTTATCTTACACTTAGCTTAGATAGTGCGGAGGAAGCAGAAAGATTGTATGCATCGCTGAGTGAAGGTGGTGAGATATTTATGAAGATGGAACAAACGTTTTTCGCATCACGCTTTGCTATGCTGCGGGATAAATTTGGCACATCTTGGATGCTTCTTCATGAGAATTAGGTAGTAACAGCCTGGTATAGCTTATCATGATAGCATAAAATAAAAAGTCCCTGCCAAATGGCAGGGACTTAAATAACAAGCTTATCGATTTTATAGTTTCTGGAACTTCTGAACGTTTATGCCTTCACTACCCTTTAGCGTAATGATATAAAGGCCTGCAGGTAAGGTGCCGATGCTGATGTTAGTTTGTGCGTTCGTAATATTTTGCTGCAATAAAACTTGTCCCATTAAATTGGTAACAGTAAGTGCATTATACAAACCATCCTTCATTTTAACTATGATCGCATCGTGGGCAGGATTTGGATATAGCAACACATCACTTATGTTTGACATAATGGCAACGCCAGCAGGTATACCAATAATGTTTTCAACCATATTGGTTTTAACTGGTGGATTGTCATCAAAATAGATGCTTGCAGTATTATCTATTTTATTGCCATTGGCAAGCCCTGCTTTTGTATTTACTGTAAATACTACCATGCCGCTGCTTGCATTTGAATTGGCAGCAGAGTCGAGCAGGTTGATATTTTGAAGATCAAATTTTACCACATTATGCCCGCTAGCATCCTGCATGGTTGTAGTAACCTCCGGAGCTGTAGCAGAAAGAACCTGTAAACTGTTTACATCCAGGTTGTCAGACAAAGTATCCAACACATAAATATTGTGGGCCGTATCATTACCTGTATTCTGGAACTCGATGCTATATTGCAAAGGCGTACCTGCGTGCACATAACCCTGCGGTTCTACACTCTTCTCGTTTGGATCGTAAGAAGAACGGATCGTATCTGTACGTGTGCGAACATTGTTGGTTGTATCCACATCACCTGCAAAAGGAGTAACTGTCCATTTAGTATGTACTGTATCACCCAGTGTGAGTGTACCTGAATGGTAAAAATGCACAGTAAAATACTTTGCAGTGCCGGCAGATACTGTACCTACACTATAAGTAAGCGTACCTGTTCCTGTAGTAGGCGAATAAGTAGAAGGCACAGTATATGAATAAGAATATTTGGAGCTGTAATTGATTGTAACAGTCGCTGCCTTAGGTGTGCAACTATTGTTAACAACATATACATGAGCGCAAGCACCATAAAGGCCGGCAGACATGTATGCGTATATATACAAATCGAAATGAGAAGTATCGCAGCCAAAGCCCATTTTCACATAACCTGCGTGGCTTGTACTGATAGTATCATCTTTGATCCCTGAAGTAGGACAGGTAAATACATACCCTGCTGGATTCGTGATCTTTTTAAATGTATAAATGGTACCTGTAGGTGTGCTGTGCGGAACATTATAGTAAAATGACGGACCTGCATCTGTATCTACCGGTACACCGGCAGAGTCTATCTCTACATAATATGAATGCGGCATGTAAGTATCGCCGGAATCTAAAATACAATTGCTGTTATTATCTACATAAGAAGTATAGTAAATAATATGGCAGATATTAACCGTATCGGAATAAGAAACAGAATCTATCCGGCTTCCTGAAACCGTTATTACATGCTTAACAGTATAAACACCTGAAGTAGCATAAGCATGTGAAGTATATGTTCTTGTGTTCGTACCACCATTAATAAAAGTATCAGTGCGGCTTGAACCATCTCCAAAATAAGTGATAACTCTTAAAGATGATGTGTAAGCGTCGGTTTGTATACGGAAAGTTTGAGAATCGCAATTAGAGAACATTGTATGTCCCGTTAAGCTGATGGTCTGTGCATTGGCTTGAAAGGCACCGGATAAAATGCATAGAATAACCAACAATGACAAGTAGGTAACTTTTTTCATTTGTATAATTTTTTTAAAGTTAACGATATGAATTAATAATACATATAAGATTAAAGCAATTTAATCTTTGTAAGGAGGGTATCAACACTCATATGACGTGTGTAAATAGCATTTTGTTAGTAACGTGGAAATGAATTCAAAGGGCAGTGAGAAAAAGAGCATGCAATAAATGTGGTTATATTGTTTTAATAAATTTTTAATAGATAGAACCTCAGTATCTTTAATGTCAAAATAAAAAACAATGAAAGCCAACATAGGAATATCTGATAAGAACAGCAAAGCAGTTGCAGCAGTATTGTCTCAATTGCTCGCAGACGAATTTATGCTTTACACTAAAACGCGTAATGCACACTGGAATGTAGAAGGCCCGGATTTTCATGCCATGCACTTGTTCTTTGAATCGCAATACGAGCAACTGGATGATATAATGGATGGTGTCGCAGAGCGCATTCGCTCTATTGGTCATTATGCCCCTGCTACATTAAAAGCTTACCTGCAGCTGACTCACCTGTCAGAAAATAACCAAAATAAAAATGACAGTAAAGGCTTTATAAAAGAGTTAGCAGCAGACCATAGCAGCATTATAGAATTTATACGCGGCAATATCAATGCTATTGGCAACAAATATGACGATATGGGCACCAGCGATTATATTACCGGCCTGATGGAAGCGCATGAAAAAAATGGCGTGGATGTTGCGTTCGCACCTAAAATAAAGATGCATTTTTAGTTTTTGCTTTGAAGGCATTCATATCCCAGCCTGCTTTTTTTGCACCTGCGAGATAAGAACTTTCAAGAAAGGCCAGTACAACTGCTTTGGGATCTTCATCCCTTCTTACATCTTCATAAGTAAGCAATGCCATGGGGCTGCCCCTGAGCTCAATCCATTTTGCTTTACCTACAGGTAGCAATGGCTCCAACTCTAATCCTTGTGGCGGGGGGGCGGTATAGGAATAGAATGCAGGCTCTTGTATAATAGTGTCACCTGCCCAAAAACCTGCGCTGATCACTTCGTGAGAGTAGGCTTCTGTATTTACTGCATTTGCACCCGGCATATCGGGTGCGCGCTTACCAGAAAAACGGGTAACTGCAATATCGAAGCTATGCCAGAACATATGAACAGGAGAACATTTGCCTATAAACCTTCCACTGAATTCTTTCAGTACGGCATCTGCAAAAGAATAAGCTTTCCAAAATCTCGAAACATATTCCTTATTGTAAGTGCAGTGTTCATTGTCTTCTGCAAAAGGAGTATTCGTTTCAAACTCGTATGGTCTAGCCAATATCTTTACCTCAACCTGCAGCCTGGCAAGGGAATCAAATACTTGTTTGTAAAATTGGGATACACATAAGCCATTGTGTAGTTCTATTACCTCTATTTCACTTTGAGTAGTAGTAATAATTAATTGATGTTTGCAGAGATCAAAATTCAGTTCTATTAACTTGTCTTTATAGGGTAAGGGTGAAGTGCCAAACCCTCTCGCATTTATATATAATGCAGCATGCCACCAATGATTTTTGTAGGGGTATAGTTTCAGCTTTATTTTACCTATTATCTGGCTATATAAATGCAAAGTTTTCTTTGTTTCTATCCACTCATTCAGCGGCAAGGGCGGTAATGGACTGTTAGTAAGCATTTGGCAGGTGTTTATTCATAGTCTGTAAATTCATCATCAATATAACAGTACAACCACTGTTCACCCTGCTCTGCAGATATAACAACAGGATGTTTTGTATGGTGATAATGAGCAGTCATATGCTTTTTAGGGGATTGATCGCAACACAAAGTAACGCCACACTGTTGGCAGGTACGCAGATGCATCCAATCACTACCAATTTTTATACATTCTTCGCAGACATATTCTTTGGGCTGTTTAAGTTCTTTAATTGCTGATATATGAGAACAACTAGCTTCACTCATTTGTATAGTTTTTTGAGACATGACATATAAAAATAGCAACAGAAAGTTACGTAAACAAACTTGCTGAGTAAAATTGGCAAGGCTATTTTATATAATGCGGACAGAACCTGCTTACATTATTGGTTATAAGACCTGAAGATTCCCGAATGCCCATACCAGCTGCTTTACCACCTATTAACCAACTACCAATTACAGGTCTGTTACTATCAAAATCTGGTAAAGAGAAATATTGCTGGTATAAAAAACCTTCTTCGCCATAATCGCCTGTAGTTTGTTCTATTACCTCTCCGTTTACAACAATAGAGATGTTAGCACCCTCACGTGAATAGACCGGCTTTTTTACATAATGCAACGGGCGATCACCCGATGCGCCGGGCTTAATAAATGTGCAAGGCAATATATAAGGGGAATCCGGAAACAAATCCCATAAATATTTTAATAACATTTTGTTAGAGAGTATAGCCTTGTATTGTGGTTCTATCCAGTAACACTGATCACGCGATGAGATTAGGTTAGGTCCAAATTTCTCGTTGAACAACCACTCGTAAGGATAGAGTTTAAAAATATTGGGTATCTGCATACCGGAAGGGGTAATGAATTGAGAAGCACTATTGATACTTATATCATCTATGTAAATGAAATCAGTGTTAAACCCTGCCTGGTCAGCTGCATCCTGTAAGTATTTTACATTCATGAAATCCTCCAGATTATCCTGCACACAAGAAAAAAATAAACTACCCGGCAACAAGTGCTGTCTGCATTCAGATAAATGCACCAATAATTTTTCATGAATACTGTTGAACTGGTCATAACTTTTATTATAGTCCTGTAACCAGTACCATTGTATTACACTCGATTCCAATAAAGAGGTAGGTGTGTCTGCATTAAACTCCAGCAATTTTACTTGCCCATTATTAAAAGCAAGATCAAAACGGCCATAAAAAGAGGGTTGATCATTTTGCCACGACCATTCAATCAATTCTGCATACTGCTTAGGAATAAAGAACTCATCCCATAGTTTATTCTTAATAACATACTCTACAACTTCGAGGCACATCTCAAACAAATCCGAGGTAGCGGTTTCTATCAAATCTATTTCTTCATTGTTAAATTCGTAGGCGATGGTCTCATTATAATAAGATTCGTGTTTGTAAAACAGGAAACCCTGGTCAATAACTTTCTGCTCCCAGTTTTGTCTGGGCGTAATAGATGTTCTCTTCATAATAGTAGCGATTACGAATGAGCGACCAATAATAAAGGACGAACTGTAGTTCCAAAGCCACCCCTTGTGCCACCACGTTCAAATCTTGGGCTTCGTGTCCCGTAATTTGGATGAAAAGTTCTGCACCACCAATTATTCAGCCAGCTACGATGATGCACATGTAACACATACGCGTTTCCATACGTAGTGTAGCTTCGCCTGCTACCTACAGTATCTGATTGCAAAGAATCTGTTGGAGCGCCAGACATCGCCTGGGCGCCTGCTTTTGCCGCTGCTACTGCAGTAAGCATAATAAAGGATAAGATGACTTTACCGGACTTTCTCATTATAGACAGACCCGATGGTTTTAAAGACCGAGTGATAACGTTACAACAAAGATTAAACCAAACTGATTAACTTGTTTTAATAGAACTGTTAAAACATTGATAAAACAGGATTTACATAAATCCGTATTTATACTAAGAAAAGATTCTTCTATTGCAGGAACTGCTTAATCATACTTGCTAACAATACAGTATCTATTTGCTCAATGGGATGTGGTGTAGCAGGTAATATACATAGCGAGCCATTGGGCAACGCTTTATAGGTAGTTACAGTTTCACCAAGACTTACCATTTTATCCCTGTCGCCAAGCATAATAAGGCAGGGATGCAGAATAGAAGAGTAATCTGTTTGTTGTATGGTATTATCATTCCCTAATGCAAGCATCATTTCAGCAGTAGCAGCAACAACTTTTTTCCAGTCCTCAGGTGTATGGCGTTCTTGCAATATTGCAGCAAAAGCAGGTATTTTAGCCTGCATTTTTTCAGGATCCAACATTTTGGCTTCTTTTTCAGCGGTTGTTTTGTCCCAATGGTATTTAGTAGCAAGGGTAATCACCTTATCTAACTTATCGGGATAATGTTTAGCCATGTACATACCTACATAGCCACCCATGCTATATCCAAATATTGAAACCTTATCAATATTATGGTCTTTCAAAAATGCTATCACATCATCTGCAAATAGCTTTATAGAAAATGTTTCGTCGGCAAATTCTCTTCCACCATGTCCTGAAAAATTGAGTGTATGTATTTTATAGCGCTCACCAAGCTCTTTTACCAACGGTTGCATTTGTTGTACTGATCCAATAGCTCCGTGCAATAATAATAAGGTTTGCATTCCTCTAAATTAATTCTTGTTTTCTAATGCCCGATGCGGCAATATATCCACTACTCCATGCATGCTGAAAATTAAACCCACCGGTAATGCCATCTGCATCTAATATTTCGCCTGCAAAATAAAGCCCGGGAATTATCCTGCTTTCCATGCTTTGCGGATCTATTTCTGATATATTAATACCTCCCGCTGTCACAAATTCTTCTTTAAAGGTTGTTTTCCCTTTTACATGGTAGCTATCGCACAGTAAAACTGTGATCAATTTATTTTGCTCCGCAGATCGCAGATCTCCCCAACGAACAAGGTTATTGATACCACTACGCTCAAAAAAATAAGACCAAAGACGGGACGGGAGATCAAAAGGATTTTTACCGGACACCAAACGTTTTCCTTCATTTTGTCTTAGATGCTGAAAAGTTTCCTGTAGATCAGGCTCTGTAAGCGAGCCCAGCCAATTAATGAGTATATGAAAATCATATTTTTTTTCAGCAAGCTCTCTCGCTGCCCAGGCAGATGTTCTTAAAACAGCAGGGCCACTTAGTCCCCAATGTGTAATTAACAAAGGGCCGGAAACAGACGATTTTGTTCCTTGTATTTTGATAGTTGCGTTTTGCACACTTACTCCCATCAATTGCGTAATCGTTTCACCTGGGATATTAAATGTAAAAAGTGAAGGTATGGGTGACTGAATAGTATGGCCCAATTGCAATAACCATTTATATTGTTCAGCTTTAGGGAAACCGCCCACGGCAATAATTATCTTATCAGTTTCATAAGCAGGTGCATCTACAAAATGAATAATAAATTTATTCTCTTTCCTTTCTATTCTTTCTACTGAGCGATGATATAATACCTGTACTTTATTTTGCATCATTTGCTGCCAGATGCAATCAATGATAGTTTGAGAGCTATCAGTGACCGGAAAGATTCTGCCATCTGCTTCTGTCTTTAATTTTACTCCACGATCAGTAAACCATTTTATTGTGTCAGCAGGTGTGAAGCAGTACAATGATCTGCGCAACAACTGCTTACCACGAGGGTAACGTGTTATAAGCTCGGGAATATCAAAACAAGCATGTGTAACATTACAACGCCCGCCACCGGATACTTTTACTTTCTGCAGTACCTTCCCTGTTTTCTCAAAAACAGCTACTTCATCACCCTCATGATAAGGAAGATTTGCCGCAGCAAAACAACCTGCTGCACCAGCTCCAATGATGGCAATACGCATTGGTTATTTATTATTACATTTTACCTGCGCTTCTACAACCGCTATCGCCACCATATTGGTGATCTGGCGTACAGTGCTACCTAATTGTAATACATGTACCGGTTTACGAAGCCCTACCAATACAGGTCCTACCGCTTCTGCCCCACCCAACTCCTGTAACAAATGGTATGCAATATTACCAGCAGCCAGGTTTGGAAAAATAAGCACATTAGGCGGTTCACTTATAAGATCTGAAAAAGGATAATTTTCGCGCAACAGGTCTTTATTAAACGCGACACCTGCCTGCATTTCTCCATCAATCACAATTTCAGGATGTTTCTCTTTTATTCTTGCAACAACATTGCGGACAAGAATTGCTTCAGGGGAATCGCTGCTACCGAAATTAGAATACGAAAGCATGGCTATGCGTGGTTTAATATTATAGGTTTCAACAGTTCTCGCCGTAAGCAAGGTTATATCCTCCAATTCCTCTTCAGTAGGATTAAAATTTACTGTTGTATCTGCAAAGAACAAAGGCCCCTTTTTTGTAAGCATAATATACATACCCGCTACACGTTTAGCACTTGGCTCCATTCCTATTATTTCTAATGCAGGTTTTACTGTATCAGGATATTTTCGTGTCAAACCTGATATTAAAGCATCTGCTTCTCCTGTTTCTACCATCATGCAACCGAAATACTGGCGTTCGCGCATTATTTTTCTTGCTTCGTACAGGTTAAATCCACGGCGCTTTCTTTTTTCAAAAAACATGTCGCCAAATTCTACCCTTTTCTTCTCGTATGCCTCATCGGTAGGATTTATGATTGTTATATCTTTTAATTGAAGGTCATTCACTTTGATCAATTGTTTTATTTTCTTTTCATCACCTAATAATATAGGTATTGCTATTCCCTCATCTTTAGCTGTTTGGGCAGCTTTCAAAACCTTTAAATTTTCAGCATCTACGAATACCACACGCTTAGGATCCTTTCTTGCTTTATTTGTAATAAAACGCAGGATATTATCGTTAGAACCTAACCTGCGATATAAAGCAGACTCATAGGCATCCCAATCAGTTATGGGATGTTTGGCCACTCCACTATCCATAGCAGCCTTTGCCACAGCAGGCGACACGGCAACCAATAATCTTGGATCAATAGGTTTTGGAATGATATACACAGGTCCATAATGCAGGCTTTTTTCATTGTAGGCCATGTTCACAATATCCGGAACCGGCTCTTTTGCAAGCTGCGCCAGTGCTTTTACTGCAGCCAATTTCATTTCTTCGTTTATAGATGAAGCACGTACATCAAGAGCCCCACGAAAAATATAAGGGAAGCCCAACACATTATTTACCTGGTTTGGATAATCGCTGCGGCCGGTGGCAACAATAGCGTCCGGCCTTGCTGCCACAGCATCTTCATACGGTATTTCCGGGTCAGGGTTTGCCAATGCGAATATAATTGGATCTTTCGCCATAGACTTCACCATGTCTGTTGATACAATATTCCCTTTCGACAAACCAATAAATACATCAGCATCCTTCATTTCGTCAGCAAGGCTGCTCATAGGTACGTCTTGAGCAAACTGTTTTTTATATTCATCCAGATCTTTCCTGGAATTGGTAATCAGGCCTTTGGTATCGAACATAAATACATTCCCAGGCTTAGCGCCTAACGCTATATATATTTTGCAGCAAGATATTGCTGAGGCCCCTGCACCACTAACCACAATTTTTACTTTGTCAATTTTCTTGTTTACAATGTCTAAAGCATTCAATAATGCTGCACCTGAAATAATAGCCGTACCATGCTGATCGTCATGCATTACGGGTATATTCATTTCTTCTTTAAGCCTAGTTTCAATAGCAAAACATTCAGGTGCTTTAATATCTTCCAGGTTCACACCACCAAATGTTGGTTCTAAAGCTTTCACCACATTTACAAATTCATCAATGCTCTTTGTATTTAATTCAATATCAAAAACGTCAATATCAGCGAATATCTTGAACAAAATACCCTTACCTTCCATTACAGGTTTGGCCGCTTCAGGCCCAATATTACCTAATCCAAGTACTGCTGTTCCGTTACTAATAACTGCAACCAGGTTTCCCTTAGCAGTATACTTATAAACGTTCTCAACATTTGCACTTATTTCTTTACATGGTTCTGCTACACCGGGTGAATATGCAAGAGCAAGATCTCGCTGTGTTTTTGTCTCTTTTGATGGTATTACTTCAATTTTGCCCGGTCGTCCCTTCTCATGATATTCTAATGCTTCTTCTTTTCGAATATGCTGTGCCATAAGGCTTTTGAAATTTTGGACTGCCAAAATACGAAATAATACACGGGTTAAGAATGTATAAGAATTACCGGCTTTTTAAAAACTGGCATGAATTTTCGTATATTAAACACAAATTCCCCCAATGGCCGAACATTCGGAACCTATTGCATCAAGTGAAATGTCGAATGAATGGCATTATTCTTACGATGCGGAATTTATTGAAGAAGCAGAAGATCTATTTATAGAATCTAAGGATAAGTTATTTGATGTAAGTAATTGGGCTACTATTTGCGGCATTACAAACATCCGGTTTACTTTATCAGACCATCATGCCAGGGAATTACATAGAAAAGCACATACAGGTGATTATATAAAAGTATTTAAAGAAGATGCGGGATATGTTTTTTTTATAGAGAACATTGAATATGATGACTATCCTGATGAGAACAAAGAATCTTTTTTAATGCGGCTGAAACATGCCGAAGTAATAGGAAAACCCGCTGAAAACATTGCCGGTATATTAATAGAAAGAAATAATACTATCCTTACTGCTTATTGTATGCTGCAAGAGAATACCACCTGTATATTAAACAAAAACGACTGGGATCTGCTTATACAGAACTACATTAAGTTTGATTAATATACGTCTAAAAGAAGAAAAATATTTATTAAACTTGCATGTTTTCATATAAGTATCGGGAGTACTTCAAAATAAATGCAATATTATTTTTTTAAAACCCCAAAACGGGCCGAAGCAGAAAAATTTAAGCAATATGCGGTCCGGCAAAATATAGCTATATCAAATATCATGTCGATTACTATAATCGGCACATGTATATCATTACTTATCGTCAGGATATTTGTAGAAACACGTTTTACTATTTCGCATATCGAGGGGTATAGGTATGTTACACTGTTTTTATTATCCGGTTCATTTTTATACCGTGCTCTTTTTTACTTAACCAAAAAAGGATTAACCAAACAAAGATTCAATGTCTATTGGGTATTATCTTCTTTTTATGCATTGATAATAGCTTGTGGTTTTATGTGGTTAACATTTATTGCACAACATAACCCCAGAAATACCCTTACTATGTTCGTTTCAGGTATGTTCGTCGTTTCTGTATTATGGATTTTGGATATCTGGGGTACGTTGAGCATATCTTTAGTAGTTTTTACATCATTTATGTTGTTCCTGCATTTATTTCAAACAGATATTTCTATACTGTTTCAAAATTATGTTGCATTAATTATAGTGCTTGTAGTTTTCTTTGTTATTTCCCGTGTTATCTATTCCTACCATTTCAGGTATTATATACAGCTAATAACGATCGTAGATAAAAATAAAGAGATAAAGAGTATTTATCAAAAGCATACAAACATATTGGATGCAGTAGCACATGACCTGCGAAGCCCATTGAACAGCATATCGGGTTTAGTAGAAATTATAAGGTTTCCTTCTGTTACTGAGCAGGAAAAGGAGGAGTATTATGATATGATATTGTCAGCTTGTGGTGACGCAGACCATATTCTGCACGATGTTATCGACGCAGCAAGGAAGAATGAAGATGAGATGATAGATAAAACGCCCATGTCATTGAATAGTTTTATTGATTCTATACAAAAAAAATGGGAGCATCGGGTCACAGGTGAAAAACATTTTGAATTTACCATTCCCGATGAAGTGATTGTTGCAGCTATTAACGAACAAAAAATGCGCAGGGTTATCGACAACCTTATCAATAATGCCATAAAATTCACTAAATCAGATGGGCTTATTAGCATTGGCCTCACTACCGAAAATAATATGGCAAGAATATCGGTGAGCGATAACGGTATCGGCATACCAAAAAATTTGCAACCTTACATCTTTGATAGATTTACTCATGCAGCAAGAAGAGGGCTTCATGGAGAAAAATCCTATGGTTTAGGACTCAACATCTGCCAACAAATTGTAGAGGCGCATGAAGGTAGAATATCTGTAAACAGTGAAGAAAAACTGGGTACTACATTCAATATTGACTTGCCCATACACGAGACTTCGGGCAATATTTATTAAAAATACTACTATATTTGCGGTATGGTAAACCGATCAGGAATTATCATTTTTTTGTTTTTATTGGCTTTTTCGAAAAGTATAGCCCAAACTACTGCGGACTATGCATTACAGGTAACAACAACCACACAATTATCCCCCGCAAGGATTACATTGTCATGGAAACCTGTTGTTGGCGTAACCTCTTATAATATTTTCAAAAAGTCAAAAACGGCAACTGGTTGGGGTGCATCCATAGCCACACTAACTGCTACAGATAGCCAATATATTGACAACACTATTATAGTTGATAGCGCATATGAATATGCAGTAGAAGCATCTGGAGGCACATCTCCTACTGGATATATTTATGCTGGAATAAAATGCCCTGCTATACATAACAGGGGTATATTGATATTGATGGTAGATTCTATGTTTACAGATTCCTGTGCTGCCGAGATCAAAAGGCTGATGGGCGATATAAATGGTGATGGGTGGCAGTTAATAAGGCATGATGTAAGTAGAAATACAAGTGACACAATTGTAAGAAGGCTAATTATCAATGACTATAATGGTCATGGTAATGTACAGGCACTATTGCTTTTAGGACACATACCGGTACCTTATAGCGGAGCACTTAATCCTGACGGGCACGGAAACCATTATGGTGCATGGCCTGCCGACGTGTATTATGGTGATGTAAATGGTACATGGACCGATATATCAGTAATTGATACCGGTTCTGCAATTATTGCTGCAAACTGGAATGCACCTGGAGATGGTAAATGGGATCAAACAAACATTCCAAGCCTGGTAGAGTTACAAGTAGGCCGCGTTGATTTTTATAATATGCCTTCATTTGCCAAAACTGAAATACAGATGATGCGCTCATATCTGTTGCGTGATCATTTGTATAAAATGGATTCTCTAAATATTAAGCACCGCGCATTAGTAGATGATAATTTCGGACCTTTTAGCGGTGAGGCATTTGCAGCGAATGCATGGAGAAATTTTCCAGCATTGATAGGTGCAAATAATACCCAATCAATAGACTTTATTTCATCATTGAATGATTCTGATTATTTATGGGCATATGGCTGTGGCGGTGGCTCATTTACAAGTGCAGGAGGAATTGGCAGCACTACAAATTTTGCAACCAACCATATAAATGGCATTTTTACAATGCTGTTTGGCAGTTATTTTGGTGACTGGAATGTACAGGATAATTTTCTTAGGGCCCCGCTCTGCTCTGATGTGCCGGCACTTACCGACTGTTGGGCAGGTAGGCCTAACTGGTTTTTTCACCATATGGCTTTAGGAGAATCTATTGGTTATTCAGCCAGGCTTACACAAAATAATAGCATATACAATCCGGGCGGATATGGACAACAATGGGTACATGTAGCGCTTATGGGCGATCCAACCCTAAGAATGGACTACATAAATCCGGTGGTAAGTGTTAGTGCTCATAATACTTCTAAAGGTGCCAATATTACTTGGGCAGCCTCTCCCGACACAGCAGTTGTAGGTTATTATGTATATCGTGCTGATAGTACTTATGGCTATTATCAAAAAATATCACCTATGGTCTCTAAAACAGTTTTTAGCTTTGACGATACTGTAGGTAAAAGTGGTAATAAGTTGTATATGGTTCGTCCTGTAAAGTTACAGCAAACCCCATCCGGCAATTACTATAATCTTGGCATCGGCACCGTTATTACTGCCAATAATGTTATTTACGAAGCTATTAACCATATTCCTGTTCATACGTTTGAAGTCGTATTATACCCAAATCCTGTAACAACAAAATTGAATCTGCAAATAAACTGCACAAATAATGAAACTGCCTTATTATATATTATTGATGCATCAGGCAGAAAAATAATAACCGAATCTGAACAATTAACTTCCGGACAGAACACTGTGAGTATAAACGTAAGCGCACTTACTTCAGGCGCTTATACTGTATCAATAAAAATTCGGAATGAGATGCAGGTCAGAAAATGGGTCAAGTCTTAGCCATTCTTTTTTTATCTCTGTTGTAAACCCATATTTTAATATACTTGATAAAGGTATAGAATGCAGAATTTTTACAAACAATATATCCGTAATAGCCATCTAAAAATCCCGCGCGAAGAAAAAAGTCTACTATAAATCGCCATGCTGGACCTACAATTATTTTCAATAAAGTTATATGCTTCCCTTCCGATACTGCGGCTCTTGCCTTCAATTCAGAATACTGTTCCAGTTTGCGCATATAATCAGAAATGGTAGGATAACTATAGTGTAGTATATCGCCTCTTAGCCGGCCTATTTTTACGGTTTTATCTACAGGTAGCCATTCTTCATGCACTGTGTTGTTGTTAGTAGCGCCTTTACATTTATTCCATAAACGAACTTTAGGTTGTGGGTACCAGCCACAATGCCTGATCCATTTGCCACAAAAGTTGGGAAGAATATTTATTTTATATGCATCCCATATTGGTTGCTTGTCTTTTAATAACAATATACTTTTACCTAATTCAACAGATATTTCTTCGTCTGCATCTAATGATAATATCCATGGGTTGGATGTCAGTTTTTCAGCAAAATATTTCTGTTCTCCGTAACCATTAAATTCGTGAGAAATAACATTGGCCCCTAAGCTTTTTGCAATAGGTACGGTACTATCAGTAGAAAAGCTGTCTACAACTATTACTTCATCAGCTATTTTCTTTACTGAGCTTATACAACGCGCTATATTTTTTTCTTCATTGTGAGTGATTATTACAGCGCTTATTTTTATTATATTGTCATTAGAAGACATGTCTGTGATCAAAGATATTATTAAATAGCCCTAAAAGAGTATCTTCAACAATAAAATGTATTTTTCATTATTGAAAAAATATATCAATGAGGTTACATTGGCTTTTGCCTACAATTAAAGGAATACCTGTTTTAATGTATCATAAGGTTTGGGAAGGGGTTAACGATAGGTTGACAATAGATCCGAACAGACTTTCCAGGCAATGGGATTGGCTTAAAAAAAATGGTTATCATGCCATAACACTTCCTGAATTTATTATTGCTGCAAAAAAAGGCATTTATAATAAAAAAACTATTCTAATAACATTTGACGATGGTTACACAAACAACCTGCAGCACGTATACCCACTGCTACAGAGCTTAAATTGGGCCGCCACTTTTTTTATTATAGCTGACAATGTAGATGGTACAGCAGAACAGTCAAAACATCTTACAAATAAAAAAATGAGCCTTTCCGAATTGAAACAATTAGATCCCACAATCATACAATTAGGCATGCATGGTTATAATCATGAAAATTTTTCTAAAACAAGCGTTAGTGGAATTAAAAAAGTAATTGAAAAATCCTTACATGCTTTTGAGAATAGTGGACTTAAGTATCATAAAGTGCTGGCATACCCATATGGTGCAAGACCCGAAAAAAAATCCGATTTTGCTGAGCTAAAGAAATGGATGCATGAAATAGGTATGGAAGCCGCTTTTAGGATCGGCAACCAGGTATGTAAAATACCAGCAACTGACTTGTATGAAATAAAACGCATTGATATCCGTGGCACAGATTCAATAAAGGATTTTAAAATAAAACTCAAAAAAGGTAAACTAAAGCCATTTTAAGGCAGTTGTAATGTTTGCATGATCTTTTCTATATAGACCACACTGGTTTTATCATTTTCCTTATCATACATAAAAGAAAACTGGACTTCTTTATCACTACGATGAACAAAGTACATCATGCACCTGTTGAACCCTTCAGGTAATGCTTTAGTTTCAAAATGTAATATAACTACCTCTTTTGAATAGTGCTTAGACTGATCACATGATATAAGCCGAAGTGTAGAATCCCCCTGGTAATCTTTCAGCTCTGTTTCAAGATTTTTTTTCGAACAATTCATATATCCGCTTGCATTTTCAAAAATGCCGGCTCTGCCTGTTACCATCATTACAACACCCGAAACATTATCATAAAAAGTTTTTTCAGAATCATTGCCCGGTTCCGTTGTTTCCATAAGGCTATCGGGAACGGTAAGTGTATATTGGTAAAGGCTGCTGTTCAACTTTTTTTGACCAAAAGCAAAAACAGTAAATGTTATACAGCATAACAACAAGCAACTATATCGTAATAATCTTAACATGCTAATACAAAATTATATACATATTTGACAAAATGTAGTAATAATGTTCTATATAACCATAAACAAATAGTTAGTAGGTGCAAATAACAAGCCAAATACTAATTTTGCGAAAAACCACATTATGAAGCTATACTTTACAGGTATTCTTTTTCTTTTATTACCCCAACATCTTTTTGCCCAGTTAGTTGTTACGGAAAAAATGGATGATTCCACAGTAACTGAGATCATTGTTATACCAAAAGAAAGCGATTTTACAAATGAATTAAAATATGTAGGGAGTATTAAAACAGGCGATCCCTCTTTGAAAAGGTCTGCTCCTTTCGATGAACAATTCAAAAAACTTTTGAAAGAAACAATAAGTGAAGGTGGGAATGTACTGCAAATGACCCATTTTGAAAATGTAAAACAAAGAGGTTTATACAATCTTAAAGGAGATGTTTATTACACTGATAAATTTGATAGTTTAAAAACGTTGATACAACTTAAAAGAAAAAAGAAATACGATAAACAAATCGCTTACGTTACTCTTTTCAGACCCGTATATAATCACTCATTAAATGATTTAAAAAAGATGTACGTTCGGATCGATAAAGACACCTTTGAAATGAAAGCAAATACTAAATTTACAATAAAACTAGATAGAGAGAGTGAATACCAAATATATATTAATGATCAACAAGAGCCGGTTGCATTAAATGTTAGTTTTGGAGAACACTATTACATTAGGTGTTTTGTTGATTTTCCGAATTCAACTTATGCACCTGCTGTAAGGCCTGGCGCAATAGGCCTTTCTGTTCCTGTAAGTGGTTATAGGCCCGGTATAAAAATATTACAGAACAAGGTATTAGGAGAAATAGAAAGTTCATTTGTAAAACAATATTACTAATGGTTCAAGTAGGACAGTACAACACACTTAAAGTTATAAAGCAAGTTGATTTTGGATTTTATCTCGATGGGGGGCAAGATGAAATACTACTTCCTACCCGCTTCGTACCACCGGGTTTGAAGGACGGTGATGATCTGGAGGTATTCATTTACCATGATTCAGAAAGCAGGCTTATAGCCACTACACAACGCCCTTTAGGCGTAGTTGGAGATATCGTAATGCTGAAAGTAGTAAGTACTACAAATCAGGGCGCATTTCTTGACTGGGGTTTGATGAAAGATATTTTTGTCCCTTTATCTCAGCAGGACGAAAGAATGCTCGAGGGAGAGTCTTACCTGGTAATGATCTATATAGATGAGCAAACAGGACGTGTTGCTGCTACTCAAAAATTTAGCCGGTTCATTAAGAATGATGAACTGACTATAAAAGAATTGGATTCTGTAGATATGGTTGTATTTCAGAAAACAGACCTTGGCTATAAAGTAATTATTAATAATAAGCATATGGGCGTATTACACCATAGTGAAGTTTTTAGGGAATTGCAATATGGTGAACACGTAAAAGGCTTTGTAAAAAAAATACTCCCTGAAAATAAAATAGATGTTGTTCTGGGCGAACGGGGTTACAAAAAGGCGGAAAATGAAAGAGACCGCATATTGCAACTGTTGGAAGAAAATAATGGCTATCTACCCTATAATGATAAATCTGCACCTGAAAACATCTACAGCTTCTTTGGCATCAGCAAAAAAACCTTTAAAATGACGATTGGTAGTTTGTATAAAGAGCGCAAAATAGAATTAACGCAAACAGGCATTAAACTATTACAAACATAACGATAAACGTTTGATAGCCTTTTCTTTCAGAAAAGCTATATAAAGTATCTTCATCGGCACTAAAGCTCGTTAAAATAAAAAATCCCCTGCTATTAGGAAGGGGATTTTTATAATCATTTGTCTACCAACGCCAATGTCCTCTTATCCATATCCAGCCTCCGGGTCTTTGACGCCAGTGTCCCGGTACCCATACTGCTCCGGGGTGCTCAGGTTCTACCCAACGGCCACCCGCCCACTCATATCGTCCATCACGCCACTCCCACTCTTCATCAACCCACACATGCCTGGGGCTGGGTGCTGCTACTCTTACATAATGAGGACGCTCAGGTCGCACTTTAATTATTAGCTGTGCATGAGCAGGAACATATATGCAGCTCATAATAAATGCTACAACAAAAAATTTCAATAATTTTTTCATAATTATACTTTTACCAAATAGACATAACTATTATGCCATGGTTTAAATAAAAAATGTGAAAATAAAAAAGCGGGTACCGACAAAACGGTACCCGCATCATTTAACCAAAACAACCACAAGCCTATAAGCCGGATTCTGTTCCCCGTTTTGCGCGGGTAGTTATCATTTATCTGGGATGCTGCTCTCACAACACCTCTGTCTGTCAACCCACAAACTCGGACGAGCTACCCTCAGACGTTTGCTTATTTGACATTTCAGCTCGCAAGGTTTACCCCCGTATCATGTTTCCATTATACGCTGTAGGCTCTTACCCTACTTTTTCACCCTTATTTCCGCTTACGCAGAAACGGTTATTTTCTGTGGCACTGTCTGTATCCCGCTCCGAATGTTCGGAGTAAACGGAACCCCACCCGTTAGGTGGTGCGATGCTCTTTGCTGCCCGGACTTTCCTCCATGTAGAAACAAGGCGATAACCCGACCTGTAGTCGCTACAAAGTTAAGAAATATAATAAAGATGATGCTTATATAGTGTCATGCTTTTGTACAATTTGGAGATATGATATGTTAAAGTAGCACTATTCAAAAATGCTCAATTGGCTGGTCTTGCCAGAATGTTTTATCTCATGTTCCAATAGCCATTTTTTGCGCCACAGACCACCCCCATAACCCGTAAGACTGCCATTCTCACCAATTACTCTATGACATGGAACAATAATAGCAATACCATTCTCTCCATTGGCGCCTGCCACAGCTCTTATCGCTTTTTCATTCCCTAATGCAATGGATTGTTGTTTATAAGAGCGCGTCTCTGCATAAGGTATTTGAAGCAATGCCTCCCAAACCCGCTTTTGAAAGTCTGTACCTACAAGATGCAGTGGAAGATCAAAAGTTTTTCTTGTACCATTAAAATATTCTATTGCCTGGGCACGTAATGTCGCAAAGTGCCAATGTTCACCTTCTGTCGTAGTAGTTTCCAACCCATCACATAAACGTTTTTGAATACTGCTCATCATATGCCTGTGTTCAAAATCAAAAAGACATATGCCTTCACTGGTTGCACCGGCCAGCATTAATCCTATTGGAGTTTCAATATATGTTGTATAGATCATTACAAATTCTGAAAATAATTCGTTCATTAATATCTGGTTAGCTATGCATAGATATCTCTCCCAAATATCATCTTTTTTCCAAAATAACATTATTATCTTGTGAAAAGCCAACAGCAATATATATGGTCCGCCCGCGTGTATGGCATCTTATTTTATTATTTCCTGTGCTATTGCTGCATGCATGCAATAGATACGGCTGGAGTAGTACGGACACAGACAAAAAGAAGTTAGCCTCCGACAGCATTTTTATACGATTCAAAGAGCAACCAATATTATACGCTGATTGGCAAAGAATATATAAGCACAAAGACAATGCCTTTTCGCTCGATAGTTTTAGTTATATAAGTCAATATAGCAATGATTTTATTTATACACTTGCAAAACTACAAAAGGACTATTTTAAAAAATACGAACGCTTTTTTGTTTACCGGATAGACTCTGAAAAATTCATAGACCCATTTAGTAATGCACTGGTTATTCACGCCGACAAACGTGGCAAATTGCGCTATATAAGAAAAGAAGAAGAACAGGAAGTAGCGATGATAGATGTAAAAACGAAAAAACGCTATCGTATATTTTTTTGCGGATCACCATGTTTTATTTCACACGCTTCATGGATCACTGATGACAAGATCGCGTTAATGGGCATTACAACGGAAGACGAGAATGACTCGTATATACCTACCATATGGCTGATTGATATGAAAAAAAATACCACTGCAGAATATAGTTACAGCGATCCTATACCGGGCATTACGCCGTCTATGCTTCTTGACAGCATTCTTACAGCAAAAGGAGTAACAAGATAAATTAGGCTACTGCAGGTGAGAAATGCTTTTTAAAAGCATCTATTACATTTGAACTTACCATTTTCCCGGTTGCCCTGATGATATTCTTAAAAGCGTTAGCGCTCGATATACCATGTCCGATCATCACAGGTTTATTCAAGCCTAAAACCGGAAGCCCGCCATATACTTCATAGTTGAACTGATCAAGGAATGTATCAGATACTTTACGTTCTTCTTTAAATAAGTGATACATAGACTCTGCAAGTTTTAGTATCACATTGCCTACAAAACCTTCACATACGATCACATTGGCCTTATCAAGAAAAATGTCCCTTCCTTCTACATTGCCTGCAAAATGAATACCTGTATCCTCTTTTAGTAAAGGGTACGTAGCCTGTGCTAGCAAATTACCCTTGCCTTCTTCTTCACCTATATTCAAAAGGCCCACGGCTGGCTTATCTATTCCGTATACGTGTTTTGCGTACAACGAACCCAATTGTGCAAACTGTACCAGGTGTTCTGGTTTACAATCTGCGTTAATACCCACATCCAGCAGCAGGTTAAAGCTGCCATCAATGCGAGGTACTGGGGATACAACAGTAGGTCTTAAAATGCCCTCTATGGTTTTTACACTATACATAGCGCCTACCATAACAGCACCTGAATTACCTACGCTTATAAAAGCATCAGCCTTATTCAAATGCAATAAACCAAAACCTACTGATATACTAGAATTGGGCTTGTCTTTAAATGCTTTGGTAGGGTGCTCATGCATGTCTATTATATCTGGTGCTTCTATCCAGGTATAACGGCTCTTATAGGGTTCCAATAATGGCATATAAGGGGCCGCCATAGCCCCATTGCCTATTAGCAATAAATGAATAGATGCGTCGTTAGTTTCTTCAAAAAACAAACTAACGCCTTTTATAGCTTCTGCGGGAGCATAGTCACCGCCCATAATGTCAAGCCCTAATTTCATGAATGAAAAATAGCTTTATTATTTTTTTTCAGCTTCTATTGCAGGTGTATTGTCCACCACTACTTTACCGCGATAATACAGCTTGTCCTCTACCCAGTGTGCACGATGGCGCAAATGGGTCTCTCCTGTAGTTGTATCTGTGCTCCAGGTAGCAGCCTCTGCTTTATAGTGCGTGCGGCGTTTAGCACCGCGCTGTTGTGAGTGACGTCGTTTTGGATTAGGCATTTTATTTTAATTTACGTTTATTACTTGTTTTATCTTTTAATGCTTCCAACCCTTTCCATATAGCTTTTTTAGAGCTTTCCGGGGGTTCTGACAGCTTGTTTAGCAATTTCAGCGCCTGGGCATTACACCCGGGTGTTCCGTTGGGTTTATTAGGGTGTACCCGTTGTAGCGGTACACTCAGCATAATGAATTCATATATCCATCTGCTAATATCTATAACTGTTTCACTTCGGGGTATAAATACCACATCATCCTCATCTTTCTCTTTTTCACCATCCCCCGTCAGCTTTATTACGAGGTCAAATTCATCCCAAAGCTGCATTCTAAAGTCATCCCCACATCTGTCACAGGGTACAGTTACACTCCCGTCTACATCAAAATGCAAAAGAAAAAAACTGTTTTTTTTATCAAAATCCAGCGTTACGCACACATCCCAGTTTGTATGGTCAGCAGGCGCATCTTTTTCCTTCATAAATCTGCCTTCTATATCATACTGGTAAGTATGCACCCCGGGTTTTAGTCCCTGCCAGGCAATTTCATATTCCCTGTTGTGCTTCATCAGTTTATATAGCGGTTATTCAGATTGTAACTAAATTATATATCTCAGTATAATAAAGAGCTTCAAAACTATATATGTTACCCCAAAACGGGTTGCAAAGGTAGAAAAAAAATCTGATTTAATGCATATTATTTCTCTTTGCCAGGAAAGTGTATAGAACCTTATCCACAGGCTCTTCCAGGTTCACTTCCACACAGTCAATCCGGTATTGATGGCAGCGGTTTTCCACCATTTTTCTAAATGCGCTCATTTTATTAATATATTGATTTTTAATATTTTGTGGCTGTAGCTTAATGTGTTCATTCGTTTCCATATCAATAAATTCATAAGGACGGTTCTCAAATTCAAATTCCATTTCCTGCTTTCCGTCAACAATATGAAAAAGCACTACCTCATGTTTATTATACCTTAAATGCTGAAGCGCAGAAAAAAGTTCTTCCACATTCTCAGCATCATCGAGCATATCGCTGAATATCACTACCAAGGAGCGTTTATGCATTTGTTCAGCTATTTGGTGCAAAGCCGCAACAGCATTCGTTCTCTTATTCAAAGCTGTATGATTCAATGCTTTTTGCAGCTCATGGGTAAGCATACGATAATGAGACAAAACGGAGCGGCATTGGGAAGAATAGTACACGGTTTCATCAAACAGGGCAAGGGAAGCCGCATCCAGTTGTCGTTTCAGTAGCTGCAACAGGCTGGCTGCAGCTACACAGGAAAACTGTTGTTTACTTATCCTGTTATCGTCTTTCGGAAACTGCATAGAGCTCGACGTATCCAGTACCAGGCAGCACCTAAGATTCGTCTCCTCTTCAAATCGTTTTACAAAAAGTTTGTCTGTGCGCCCATATACCCTCCAGTCTATATGCCTTAGTGGATCCCCGGCATTATATAGCCTATGCTCGGCAAATTCAACCGAAAAACCATGAAATGGGCTCTTATGCAGACCTATTATAAAGCCTTCTACCACCTGTTTGGCTATAAGTTCCAGGTTGTCTGTAAGCGGTTTCTCAAGCTGCATTAGGTAAAGTTAAACCAAAGCTATCTATCATTATTATAAGGCAATGTAAAATTTATCACAACAACTTTCCTCCAATGGTGTTTGTTGTTTTAAAAATTTACTACTATCTTCAACCGTTAAATAGATAGTAATACATGAAATTGCGCCCCGCTCTATGGCTTATAGTTATGTTTATATGTATGATCGGTATCAGTTCCTGCGTGCGTAATTATACCTGCCAGTGTTATATATCTTATACAGGGCAACCGGGTTTGCCGGATACTGTGATTAAAACCTATGATATAAAAGACACAAAAAGTAGTGCTAAAAGCAGTTGCCAGTCCAATTCCAAAACCTTTGATAATAACGGTATACATACCGTTGAAAATTGCGACCTGTATTAACCTTTTGTATTCAATTCCTTATAATTAAATAGCCTATTTTTGAACGCTATTTATATCTATGTCGCAGACCGAAACTAAGGCACTCTATTTCTTAAAACAATTCATTGCTTTTTTATTATGGCTGGGAATAACAGCCATCTTCCTTTATTCTCCATACAGTAAACTATTCCAGGGCTTCGATTTTCATAAAAGTGTTTTTAGTACAAAGGATAACTTTTTCATAAATGCTTTTACGCTCGATTTTAATGCATTCGACAGCTTTAGATGGAAATTTTTAGACCTTGGTTTCAATAGCATGGTATTGGCAGGAATAGCCGCACGCCTCGTTATTGGAATGGAATTAGTATTGGGATTAATGCTCCTGTTCCGTTTATACCTGCGCAAATTCACCTACCCTTTAGTTATTATCATGCTATCGGTTTTTATTGTTTATTTGCTATACATATTGATAGTTCACGGCAATTCTGGGGATTGTGGTTGCTTTGGGAACAAAATTGAAATGACACCCCTAATGGCAATATGGAAAAATGTGCTCATCATTATTGCAGCTTGTCTGTTAATGTACTTATTACCCGGCAAGCCGCATAAAATAGATATGTGGTCGTCTTTAGTTGTCCTGTTGCTATCAATATGCGGTCCATTCATTGTAGCTCCGCTCAATGATGATATTTTACCGGCTACAGTTCTAAACGAAACAATAGATCTCAACCCCTTATACAATACCTCCCCTGCCCCATTTAAAGAATTACGGAAAGGCAAACACATTATTGCATTTATGAGCCTTACCTGCCCCCATTGTCAAAAGGCTGCATACCTGCTGCAAACAATTCAGGGTAAAAACCCTGGTATACCCATATACCTTGTCTTAGCTGGGCACCCCAGCCAACAGGCTGAATTCTTTAAAAGATCGCATGCAGAGGCTATACCGCATATGTTATTTACAAATACTCAGGTATTTATTAACTACACACATCACCCGCAGGCAGATACGCACTTTGGTGTCCCTGCAATATACTGGGTCAATAATAGTGTTATAGAGCGAAAATCAAGTTATTATCAACTCGACCCTAAAGAAATAGAAACCTGGTTGAAATAATAAAAATGGCAGAAGAAAAAGATATAGAAGAAATTTGGGACGACGACGAACCGGAACAGGAAACCAATACTGCCGAGCCGGTAGAAAGAACACGTATTACCATTCCTCGCAAACAAGATCCGCTGCGAATAGATAAGTACCTGATGATATCACTCGAAGGTGCTACAAGAAATAAAATACAGCAAGCGCTTGAAGAAGGTTTTATTATAGTCAACAATGCTATCGTAAAATCAAACTATAAAATAAAACCCGGTGACGAAATAATAGTATATGAAACGCGAAAAGCAGAATTAGGAGAAGTAATTCCCGAAAACCTGCCGCTGGATATTGTATATGAAGATGACACAATTTTGATTGTTAATAAACGGGCTGGTATGGTGGTGCATCCGGGTTGTGGCAATTATACCGGCACATTGGTAAACGGGCTGGCATATTACTTGCAACAGGAAAAGATAGATACTGATTCTTTGCAGCGTGTTGGGCTGGTACACCGCATAGATAAAGACACAACAGGCCTGGTAGTGATTGCGAAGACATCACCTGCTATGACAGATCTTGCTGCCCAGTTTAAGAAACATACAGTGCATCGCCGCTATATTGCATTAGTTTGGGGAGATATGGAAGCCAATGAAGGAACAATAAAAGCTCATGTTGGCCGAAACCTTCGCTATAGAAAAATAATGGACGCATATCCTGATGGTAATTACGGCAAGGAAGCTATTACTCACTACAAAGTACTGGAACGTTTTAATTATGTTACACTACTTGAACTCAAACTCGAAACCGGACGCACACACCAGATACGTGTACATATGAAGTATACAGGGCATCCTTTATTTAATGATGCTACCTATGGCGGTGA
>JABDFN010000002.1:1061-53102 GCA_013286485.1 Bacteroidota bacterium | reverse complement strand
GTTATAAAGTAATAATAAAACAAGGCACTTGTTTTACAGATAGCGGTTATGTGAACGTCGTAGTGTTTCCAATACCAACCGTAAGTCTCGGCAGTAACAAAACTATTGTTGCCGGAAGCAGTGTGCAATTAAATGCTACTGTTCAGAACGCTGTTTCCTATTTATGGTCACCACCAGACGGATTGAGTTGTATATATTGCCCTGATCCAATAGCTACGCCGCTGAAAACAACTACATATTCAATACACGTATATGGCATGGCAGGTTGTGATGCTACTGCAAGCATAAAAATTGATGTCACCTGCGAGAACAGCCAGGTATTTGTTCCTAACACTTTCACACCTAATGGTGATGGCAAGAATGACAGGTTTTACCCAAGCGGGCAAGGCATTGATGTTGTAAAGAGGTTTAGTGTATATGACAGATGGGGTGAGCTCCTATATGATGTGCATGACTTTCCGCTTAATGATCCTTCATATGGCTGGGATGGTACTTATAAAGGCAAGGCGGCAAAACCGGATGTATATGTTTATATATTAAATGCTATATGCGCTACTGGTCAACCTATATTTATGAAGGGAGATGTATCTATTGTAAAATAGCGATACCACTTATGGGTTGTAAACAAATTTAAACCCGATGCCATGTACTGTTTGTAATTCCACTCCTGGTTGATCTCTGAGATATTTGCGCACTTTTGTAATGAATACATCCATGCTTCTTCCCAGGAAATAATCTTCCTTACCCCATACTTGCATAAGAATTTCATCTCTTTTAAGCACCCTGTTATTATTCTGGCATAAGAATTTTATCAGGTCGGCTTCTCTCTGGGTAAGCTGATGTTCTGTTTTCCCGTCTTTTAGAATAAGGTTTTTATAATCAAAATCAAGGTTGCCTATTTTAAAAGAAGTCTGGCCTTCCTCTTTCTTCTTGGTACGTTTTAAAAATACCTGTACACGCAATAATAACTCTTGCAGATTGAATGGCTTTGTTATATAATCATCAGCGCCACTTTGAAATCCTGCTATTTTATCGTCATCCATATTCTTGGATGTAAGCATTAGGATCGGAATCGTATCATTGATGGCGCGTATCTGGCTTGCGAGGTACATACCATTCTTTTTAGGTAATACCACATCCAGTAAGCACAGGTCGAAATTGTGCTTCATAAATTGTTGCCAGCCCGTTTCGCTATCGGAACAGTGAACTACCTCATAGCCGGTTTTTTGCAAGGCTTCTTTTATAACAAAAGACAGCGTTGCGTGATCTTCTACTAATAATATTTTGGCTTTTATATCTGACATTGCAGAACATTGTTTCTCCCAATAAACACTTCAATTATACTACACATATAAATATACTACAAATAACCTCCCTTCTATGGGATTTCTAAAGTATTAAAAATATTGTTACAGCACATTATTTTTTTATTCTATTTGGGTTCAATGAGATAAAATTTGCCCAGTCATTCCCTTTTTTATTTGCTTTTTTAAGTGTGGGTTTCTGCATTCCATTCCCTCCCTTTATCTTATTTGATCGGTTTTGATAATGATGACATAACGCCACCGCTACTGCATCAGTAGCGTCCATGAAGCGTATATCATCTTCAAATTTCAATATATGTTGCAACATTTGCCATACTTGCTCTTTAGTAGCGCCTCCTCTGCCTGTAATGGATTGCTTTATCTTGCGGGGAGCATATTCTACAGCCTCCAGCCCTGCCATCATAGCGGCAGCAATGGCTACACCCTGCGCCCTGCCCAGCTTTAGCATACTTTGAACATTCTTACCAAAAAAGGGGGCCTCTATTGCTACTTGTACCGGGCTATGCAGTTTTATAAGGCTATCCATTTTTTTATAAATAAGTTGCAGCCTTTCAGCATGGTTTTTATTCCTGGCAAGTTGTAATACCCCCATTTCCACCAATGAAATATTATTTTTGTTTATGGCAATGAGTCCATATCCCATTACTAAAGTGCCGGGGTCTATGCCAAGTATAATATGAGGTTGATCTCGCAAAAAAGAATGTATTGAACAAAAATACCAAAATATGGCTCAATTACCTGATAGGCGGAACTATATCTGCATTGCTTTTATTGGGCATTTATTTGCAGGTGCATAAGCAATTGCTACATGTAGATGCACAAGCTTGGCAGCAAACAGGTCCTGCAATATTTTTATGGTTAGCCGTTTTATTAATGCCTGTGAACATAGCCCTGGAAAGTAAGAAATGGCAATTGTTGGCAAGCTCTGCACAACGTACTTCATTCAAACAGGCATTATTCAGTTTTCTCGCCGGGCTTGCTTTTTCTATTGTTACTCCGAATCGCTTAGGCGAATATCCCGGACGCTTACTATATATGAAGCGAACAAATACCATCAGGCTTATCAGTGTGTCGGTATTAGGTGCGGTAGCGCAATTGGTAACTGTTTTTATTTTCGGAACGCTCGGACTCATTTATTATAATATAGCATTCCCCGGTATAACGTCGCAAATAACATTGGTATGTTCTGTTCTCGTTTCTATATTTCTGTTACTTGTCTATTTCAGATTTGAAACATGGCTGCCAATACTTAAAAAATATGCCTGGACCAGAAGGTATAATATATATGGGCAATTGCTACAACGCTTCAGTTTTAAAGAACAGTTAACAATTTTATCAATTTCATTATTAAGGTATGGCGTGTTTACGGCACAGTTATTGTTTTGTTTGCGGTGGATGAATGTACATATACCCTTATGGGACGGATATTGGATGTCAGCGCTGTTTTTTGGGGTCATGGCAGTCATTCCCTCTATCGCATTAACAGAACTGGGTGAACGCGGACAAGTGAGTTTGTTTTTATTTCATCACTTTTCTGCAAATACAATAGGTATCTTAGCTGCTACGATAGGGCTGTGGGCGTTAAATTTAATAATACCCTCTGTTATAGGGAGCATCCTTTTAATAAGAATGAGATTATTAAAATAAATGAATCGTATTTGTAAAGAATATTAGTATGCGAATGTTAAGCAAATTGCTTACAACACTGTTATTGTTTTTATCTGTTTGCGCTTTCGCGCAAACAGATTTTTGCGGAACTAAAAATACCAGTTTCCAGGACGGAGAGAAACTGAATTTTAAGGTGTACTACAATATGGGACGCATATGGATAGGAGCCGGAGAAGCCAATTTTACTGCAACTAAGGAAGTGTTTGAAGGAAAGAATGTATATCATGTTGTTGGTGACGGCCAAACATCACACTCTTATGAATGGTTTTATAAAGTGCGCGATAAATATGAATCTTATATTGACATAGAAACCATGTTACCTGTAAAATTCATTCGCAATGTAAATGAAGGTGGCTTCAGGATCTATAATAATGTTACATTCAACCAAAGTATAGGACAGGCTGTTTCTACGAAAGGAGTATATAACGTGCCTAAGTGTATACAGGATGTATTGTCGGCTATATACTATGCACGTAATATAGATTATAACAAATACAAGCCCGGAGATAAGATACCTTTCAATATGTTTCTCGACGATCAGACGTATAATTTATATATCAAGTATATTGGTAAAGAAACCATAACCACGAAATACGGAACATTCAACACAATTAAAATTATACCCTTACTTATAGAAGGAACCATTTTTAGCGGTGGGGAAAAGATGATGATATGGGTAACAGACGACAATAATCATATACCTGTAAGAATTGACAGCCCGATAATTGTGGGGAGCATAAAAGTAGATTTGATGGGATATGATAAGCTCAGAAACCCCCTTACCAGCCTGTTAAGCAGGAAATGATCTGTTAAATTCCGCAACTAAAAATATTTACAGCGGTAAATCTTAATGGTTTTTTTATTTTTGAGGATTCATGGCTACCGGTAAAAAAGCGAAACCTTCTTATGTATACGCCATTATTGGCGTATCTCTTGTACTTTTTCTAATGGGCACATTAGGTTGGCTGGTAATAAATGGCCGCACACTTACCCGTGCATTTAAAGAAGACCTGGAAGTAGATGTGGATTTTCATGATAATGTGAAAGATGAGCATGTAGCACAACTAAAAGCTATACTTGATAAGCAACCTTTTGTAAGAGAATCGCGAATTATTACAAAAGAAGAAGCCATAAAAATGCAAAGCCAGGTGGAAGGGGAAAATATTGTTGACTTCCTTGGCTATAACCCGCTCTTTACTACTATAGCACTAAAGCTGAATGCAGAATATGTGAACAAAGACAGCCTGGAAAAAATAAGACAGTTTGTATTGCAAAGTAATGTGGTACGGGATGTAACATATTCTAAGCAGGTTGTACAGCAAATGAACAACAACTTTAGAAAAATAGGTATCATACTCGCGGCTATATCGTTAGTGCTGGTTATAGTAGTGGTTTTCCTGATAGATAATACCGTGCGCCTGGCTATGTTCAGTAACAGGTTCCTTATTAAAACCATGCAAATGGTAGGAGCCACGCGATGGTTCATATCAAGGCCCTTTGATAAAAGGGCCATATTCAATGGCTTTATTAGTGGTGTTATAGCTATTATTGGGTTGTGGGTAGTAATATCTTTCACGTATACACAATTACCTGAACTGAAAGCGCTTACTGACACCCGGTTATTGATCATATTAATGGTCAGTATTATATTCTTAGGAATCTTTATATCGTTGATCAGCACACATCGTTCAGTAGTAAAATATCTTAAAATGCATGTTGATGACCTTTATTAATTTTATTCTATAATATTGCATTATGGCAACGACAAAACCAACTGCACAGGCTCCTCAGCAAAAAGCAAAACCAGCTGCAAGCAAGCCTGTTCCTAAAAAACAGAAAAAAGTAAGCAATCAAACTTTTTTGTTTGATAAGAGCAATTATATGTGGATGGGTATTGGCATATTACTGATACTGATAGGGTTTTGCCTGATGGCGGGCGGTAAGAGTGCAGACCCTCACCAGTTTTTGTATGATGAGATATATAGCTTCAGGCGAATAACATTAGCGCCTATTGTGATGCTAATCGGGTTTGGTGTAGAAATATATGCTATCATGAAGAAGCCAATAGAACAAAGTACTACTCCTACCATTTAAATCAGTTGTAATACATAACGGCGAGGGGTTCTGCCATAGGCAGAACCCCTCGCCGTTATACAACAAATATTATTCAGGGGCTACTAACCTGAAACCATTACCATGGATATTTACGATCTCCACGTTTGTATCTTCTTTCAGGTACTTGCGCAGCTTAGCAATATACACATCCATGCTACGACCGTTAAAATAAGTATCGCTACCCCAAATGCGCTTCAGGGCTGTTTCGCGCGGCAGCAGATCATTCTTGTATTCACATAACATCAGCAGCAGTTCATTTTCTTTTGGAGATAACGTTTGTGCTGAACCGTTATGAGTAAGTGTGCGCAGTTTGCTATTGAAATGATAAGAACCCACAATAAATTCGAATTGTGAATGTTGTTTGTCCTGCAATTCCTGGTTGCGTTTTAATATAGCTTTTATTTTATGCAGCAATACTTCACTATCAAAAGGCTTAGTGATATAATCGTCTGCGCCCAGTTTATACCCGCTGAGTATGTCTTCTTTCATGCTTTTTGCAGAGAGGAAGAAAAGGGGCACATCGGGGTCAACATTTCTTATTTCCTCGGCCAATGTAAAGCCATCCATATTGGGCATCATTACATCAAGAAGGCAGATATCGAATTTTTCCCGGCGAAAGGCTGCAAGGCCTAAGATACCATCACGGGCAAGCTCGACGATAAAATCATTGAGCTCTAAATAGTTTTTCAATACTTGTCCAAAGTTGGTATCGTCTTCTACCAGTAATACTTTATATTTTTCCATACATAGAAAAGTTAATTCAAAATTATGCCACCAAAAGTAATACCCTAAATTGAAGAATCAGATGTAAAATTATGTTAATTAAAACCGCGGACAATTAGTGGTCATTTTAGGGCGCGCTTTAAACTTCAAAGAATTATACAGCCCTTTATATACCAGGGATACCTCTGCAGCTCCATATCCGCCTGTATAAGGGCCGAGTGCAGATACTGTAACATCGTAGCTGGCCATTACCTGCAGGCCGCTCCATTCCATACCTACTGCACCCACAACTGCTTCGTTCAACCTGTAAAAGGCTCCGAAAATAACATAGGTATTAGCATCGGATTTTGCACTTGAATTAAGACCGGCTTTTGCAAGTGAGCCAAATACCAATTCTGTAGCGCCTGTTTGGGTAGTAAAATAAGCCGAGGGATCAATAGTCCAAACATCGCTCATTCTCAGTATCGCTTCTACATTCAATGTAGGGCGAATACCTACCGTATTGTTCATGTTGTAGAAACTTTCCTTAGGCTGATTGATATTAGCAACGCCTACTCCAACTTTTATATAAGCTGCATCATTAAAATAAGCGTAGTTAATACCGGCTCCAAAGGTGGTGTAATTCGTATTTGCAGTATAACCTGTTTCTCCATTCGGTAAAGCACCATTGAATGAGAAACCATCCCATTGCTGATCAAAAGTGAGTGCGCTGAAATTTACGCTACGTTGCACAGCGCCCCCTGACAGGCCAACAGAAAGCATATTGTAATCATTGAGTATTTTATGATAGGCCAGGAAACCCTGGAATTGTGTAAGTGATAAATTTCCATCTCCTGCCTTGTCACTAAAAAAAGCACCTCCTATACCTAACCAACCTGTTCCTTCTTCTTTACGGAAAGCCTGCATATCGAACCATGCAGATGCGGTATTATAAGGAACCGGGATCGTAGCCCATTGGTTACGAAAATTAGCCCCAACGCGATAATCGTAATCTGACATAAGGGCTGTGTTTGCAGGATTCAACAACATAGGTGCATTATAATATTGAGAAAAATGCATGCTTTGTGCTGATACCCTACATGTGCAGGTAAACAAACAAAGGAGTGAAAATAAAATAACTTTTTTCATAGCTTATCTTAATAAAGTTACGTTTCCTTTTTTCAATAATTTAGTGTCATCAATAAAGGTAACACTGAGCACATAAGCATATGCCTCCATAGGTTGCGGCTGACCTTTATAGGTTCCATCCCAACCAATGCTCTGATCGTTTGATTCAAATAATAAGGTACCCCAACGATTAAATATCTTCAGGTTCATGGTTTGTATGCCCGCGCCCCTTACATATAAAACGTCATTACTGCCATCTCCATTTGGGCTAAATGCCGTAGGTAGATCAGCCAAAGGTTTTACATCAGCACCCACCAACCTGCATAAATAAGCAGGACAATTTGAGGCATTGCGAGCGTATAAACAAACATTGAAAGTGCCCGTATGCCTGAACAAGTGCACGGGATTTACTTCTGCACTTAAATCACCATCACCGAATACCCATGCATAGCGTGTGGCATTTACAGATAAATTAGTAAAAGTAGTGGGCACATTTGTTTGTGCAATTGCAGGACTGAAACTGAAATCGGCAGTAGGAACACTTAATACTTTTATGGTCTTCGTAAAAGTATCACTTCCGTTACAAGATGCAGGATTTGAAACAATAAAAGTAACTGTATAAACTCCAACACTGTCAAAAGTATGCGAGGCAGCAGCAGTACCTGCGTTGCCGCCATCACCAAAATCCCATGCATAAGAAGTCCCGTTTGCTGAAGAATCTGTAAAATTAACGTCGGTGTTTTTACATACTGAGTCGGGTGCGAAGAATTTAGCAAATACATTCAGCCCTGTCATGCTGATCGTCTGTTTTATTGTATCAGGTGAATTGCAGGCAGTACTATCTAGCATGATCATCAATACCTGGTAAGTGCCTGCACCGGGAAATGTATGTGTTGGTGGATTGAAGCCCGAATAAGTAGTGCCATCACCAAAATTCCATTTAAACTTCGTAAAGCCGGATGCACCGGGTGTGTGGCTATATGAAGAAGTATTTGTGAACGATGCAATATAAGGACCGCAACTATCCTGTACAGATGAAGTAAAGCCCGGCCTTTCAAAATTAGTATCCACTTCAATACTCAGGTAGCAAGTGTCGTACACTTTACAGGCCTTTGGATTATTAATAACGAGGCGAACCGTAAAAGTACCAACATTATTAAATGTATGTACCGGGTACCTGACCGTATCCACGCCCCCATCACCAAAATCCCAGAAATACCTTTTTGCATTGATAGAGCTATCGCCAAAATTTACCATAAATGGTAAACAGCCTTTGGTACTGGGATACGCTGCTGCTTTCGCAATTACATCGCCCAATTCAAAGGCAATTTTCAGCGCTATCTCATTACAGTTCCCGCTTTTGTTCACCGTGCTCCATGCCCCGGTAGTAACCGGGAAGCTGGATGTACCACCACAACCACCACAGATAGCCTGGTACACTATGCCATATTTATCAAAACGGCTGGTACCTCCATCTACATGTTCGCCAGTTGCACTGGTGCCTCCCATAAATGTTGCGTAAAGTAGTGAGCCCGCATTTCTACTTAAGCATATAAAATAGAAATCTTTGCCGTCTGTAGTTTTTTGCGCAGCATCTGAAGTTATAGGCAAGCCAGTAGTAGCACCCGTAGATGGAGGAAAATTATAAAAAGGACTGGTGACCACTAAACCACCCCAACCGGATATATATATATTCTCGCAGGTATCCACCAAAAATGCAACGGGTGAAATATCTGTGTGGGTTGCATCGCCTGTGCCAAATACAGTTGAGAAAAGACTGGTAGATAAATTACTATCCAGTTTTTGAATGAATTGAGTAGAATTTGCATTAGAATATACACCTGAAGAAACCGGGAAGTGCCCGCCTAATGCCTGACCCATTACATACACATTGTTTTCAAGGTCTACGTCAATGCCATATACCTGGTCACTGTCTGATGAAGTCCCGATAAAGGTTTCTTTTTGCAAAGCATAGGTGCCGCTATTTAAAAACTTAAGTATATACCCGTCTATATTGCCCATATAAGTTGGGTGCAATGTGCCGCCTGTCGTAGGAAAATCGCTGCTGGCAGTAGCACCTGCGACATACAAATGTTTTTGAGAAGTATCTAATACTAATACATAGCCGGCATCATCGCTGCTGCCTCCGAAATAAGTACTCCACAATAGTGAAGTAAGATTTGGATTTAATTTAAAAACGACGCCATCCTGAAAACCGCTCAGCGTGGTTTTGATAGCAGTAGAAGTAGTAGGAAAGTTAGTGGATTGTGTACTTGCGGTAACATATACATTGCCCGATTTGTCCAGCAGCACTTCGCTACGTGCGTCATCACCATAATTGTGTTTCAGATCTCCAAAAACAAATTCATGCGGATCGTAATTAGTACCATCCTCGCCTGAGCCACCAACATAAGTAGAACCTATTAAAGCAGCACCGTCTGCCCGCAATTTTACGACAATAATATCTCCTGCCCCATTAAATGATGTATCATATCCGTTTGGAGTTGTGGGAAAATTATTGGAATAACTGCGGCCTGCAATAATGAGATTGTCTGCCGCGTCAACTATCATACTATGTGGTTGTTCATTGCTGGAACCACCCAAATAAGTAGCCCAAATTATTGAAGTGCCACTTGAATTATATTTAACCAGGCTTATATCATCTTCATACCCATTACCGGCACTCGTAGAACCACCACCATATTTTGTTTGAAACGCGCCTGATGTTGCAATGTCAAATGAGTCTAATGGCACAGTTCCCGAGTATGTAAGGTGCACTATGCCGCCATTGTAAAAATTACCGTGTTCATCGTATGTAGCTGTGAATCCCCAGTTATCTGCCTTTGAACCGCTGAATGTAGCGAATACAACTGTTGGGTCTATTATCAGTGGCTGCGTATGATCGTAGTCGTCAGGAAAATTGTAAGTAACTACATTATTCTCCAAACTGTAACTGCACGCAACCATGACACGAACATTGTTCACATACTGATATACATAAGGCGTTAGCTCCATAACGTCGCCAACTGAAGTATTTATTATTAAGTTTCCTTTGCTGACCTTTATACCATCCTGACCAGAATATCTCATCCTTATTGTAGCAGGGTCGGCGCCGGGTGACAGTACAAATTCATATTTCATGTTGCCATTTACCGATGAGATATGCATATCTATACCATTATACAATCCTTTATAGTCAATAGCCTTGTAAGGATGAAGATTTGTTTTCCATTTGGATGAGTCTGAGCCGTGGAAATAATTAAAATAATATTCTGCTTCTTTGCTTGCAGTTATTTCGGGTTTATTCGCGTTTTCAAATATTACTTTATACTTATGAAAATTAAGAACCGGTGGTGTTCTGATAATACCATGATGAAAATCATTCAGCATATCATTATTGGAAGAAGCACCTATGATGTAAGTAAATCCATTTTCCTGCAGGTACACATCTCCTTTTCCTGTTTCGGCTTTGTAAGCAAACCAACCGTCCCATTGTCCCTTGTTTTGAATAAAGTCTATAGGACGATTATCCTGAGGTGTATAATTATCTACTTTTTGATCTCCCCTGGGTTTGGCCTGAAGCAATAACGGAATGAATAAAAGGCAATATAAGGTGTAAAGAAATTTCATACAATTATCATAAGGGTTTTCGTAGTATAAATTTAACGATTTTTTGAATAGGTATTTTGACTATGATGTAATTTTTTACAATAAGATAAGGAATAAATATAGTTATAATAATTATGTAAAGAGCGTGATTGAAAGAAAAATTTTCAAGAAAGAGGTAAAATATTTTATTAAGGTGTTAAACCGATTAATCTTTGTGTAAATACCTGATAATCAATGAGCATTAATGGTATTCAGATTTCCATTTAGTTCCTTTTACTTTCCTTTGACTTCACTTTCAGTTCCCCCAGCTTTCCTTTTATGTTCCCCAAAGTCCCGTTTATGTGTGAATATGCTGTTTTCATTTTTTAAGTCATCGTTTTGTACCGTGCCGTTAAAATGGCTTTTCAATCTCAAAGTTCGGAAGGAATATTATTGCCGGCAAATTGAATAATTAACTTACCGCAGATAGAGGGGTAAATTACCGCAGTTGCAGGGGTAAGTTATCAAAATCTTTTTGAGATAAATAGTTGATGCTAGTGCATTCATAAACAGATATACAAACAAAAAAAATGTTCTATTTTTTTCGTTTATTATTTCTATTCAAGCATACAACAATTTGATAATTAGTATGTAATTATTATTTTTAACAACATCCAAAAAAGCCAAGTCTATATATGTAATAATATACACTGAAGCTAAATATCATTTTCATTTCTAAAAACAATTACCATTATGAAACCTATACAGCATATACGATTATTCTATTTACTTAGCTGTTCATTATTTATTATATCGTTCTTATTTTCTAAAAGTAATTGCTACGCGGAATTTGTAAGCCTGCAATGGGTGAAACAAATGGGTGGCACTATGAATGACCAGGCCAAGTCGATGGCTATGGATGCTCAAGGCAATATTTACCTGACAGGTACTTTTTGGGGAACAGCGGATTTTGATCCAGGAACAGGTGTATATAATCTTACATCTGCTGGTGAATCAGATATATTCATTGTAAAACTTGATTCTTCAGGCAACCTGACATGGGCAAAGCAAATAGGGGGCGCCACTAACGACGCAGGAAATGCCATTACAATAGATATACATGGCAATGTATACATAACAGGTAGTTTTGAAGGTACAGTAGATTTTGATCCGGGTACAGGGGTATATAACCTTGCCGCACTGACAAGTGATAATGCTTTTGTTGAAAAATTAGATGCTAATGGAAATTTTGTGTGGGCCGGAAAATTTGCAAGTACATCGAATGGATTTGGCAACGGAATAAGTGTAGATAATAATGGTAATGTGTATACCACAGGAAATTTTCAAGGCAGTACAGATTTTGACCCGGGTGCGGGAATAGTTTCTTTTAATTCATTCGGAGGTTATGACATATTTGTTTCTAAACTGGATAGCAACGGGAACTATGTGTGGGCTAAACAAATGGGCGGTGCATCTGATGAGGCGGGTAATTCTATAAAAACAGATGGAGCAGGGAATGTATACAGCACAGGGTATTTTCAAGCTACTGCAGACTTTGATCCCAGCTCTGCAGTCAACAACCTTACGTCAGAAGGGAGCACTGATATTTATATAAGTAAGCTTGATGCTAACGGCAATTTTGTATGGGTGGATGGAATAGGAGGCTTGCTGGGCGATATGAGTTATGCATTGGTACTGGACAGCAATAACAATATATATATAACGGGTAATTTTCAGGGTACGGTGGATTTTGATCCTGGGGCGGGTACTCAAAACTTCACCTCAATGGGTAATTATGATATTTTCGTTTTAAAACTGAATAATTCGGGAAATTATAAATGGGTCAAACAAATGGGCGGCACACAGGATGATGGTGCCTATGCAATAGCGCTGGGTTTAGGAAATACCATATATACTACTGGCTATTTTCAAGGTACGGCAGATTTTGACCCTGGTAGCGGAACCAAATACATTCTGAGCAATGGCGGCAGTGATATTTTCGTATCAAAACTAGATTCAAACGGAAATTATGTATGGGCCGGGGACATGGGAGGCACATCTAACGAAGCAGGTTTTTCAATTTTATTAGACTACAATAATAATATAGTGACATCAGGATTTTTTGCAGGCACATGCGATTTCGATCCCAGCAGCACTGTGACCAACCTTACTCCTTTTGGTGGGTATGATGTATATGTAAGTAAGTTTTGGCATAACCCCACAGCTGTTCAGGAATTATATAGCACTTCAAAATCTATATACCCCAACCCCGTAAACGGAATATTGAATATGGAAGAGGAAAAAAATAGCTCCTACATTTTGACAGATATTTATGGTAGGATAATAACAAACGGAATAGTGATGTATGATAAACAGCAAATTGACATGAGCACATTATTGAATGGTGTGTACATACTACAATTGACAGATACCTACGGCAATAAAGAAAATGTGAAACTGGTAAAGGAATAAACAGGAATTAATTCACTGCTTTATTAGCACAACTGCTGCTGGCAAAAGCTTCTGGTTTTGCTTTGAATGCAAAGCCCATACCTAATATATATCCCATGGCTTCGCGAAGCGCTTCGTTGCTTTTGAACATAGGGTTGGTATTGATGTCGGCATGCACTTCCATATCTACATCGTACTTATTAAAAAGGTCGCAGAGTTCGAAAGCGATCTCTATACTCTTTCCTACTTCTACCAACATGCGTTCTTTGATAGTATAAGGCTGACGCGTTTTTTCATTATACAAAAACATAAACCCACCATGTTTTTCGCGAAGAAAAACAATGACTGTTGCAAATTCTGTTTCGCTGCCCTTTACCTGTGAATCTGTGCCTATGCAAACTTTAAGATGATAGCCGGCATTTGTTTCTCTAATGATGGCTTGCTCAACAGCTGTTTTGATTGGAAGTTTCAACGTTTCTCCGCTAAATGTGCGCCAGACCATAACTATAAGATTTGGTTATACTAATTTACTAACATTATTGTTAAGTTGATATTAACGCCAAATTATCAGAAAGTTATAATACACAGCTTATACACAGGAATTAGTCGTTAGTCCCCGGATATTAGTGATAGGTTGTTAGCTATTGGCTAATAAGACCTGCCAGGCTTTTTGTACCTCTTTGTTCTGTAAAAGATCTTTTGCGTATTGATGCAAAGCCAGCGTTTGAGCTTGCTTGTCATTATCAAAATCTCTTAATATTTGTGCAAGACGGTCGTCAACCATTATATTCCCTACAACGGGTATGTTGGTTGCATTGGCCAGCATGCCCAGATCGTTACCTGTCAGCACAGGGCTGTTGCGAATCACCGGGGGCAGGGCATCAAATCCCACACCCAATTCCACATTGGGTTTTGGCACTTCGAAAACTGCAGCACCGGAAGCGCGGCAATAATAATCAAAACCCATGCGTGCAACGAGGTCTATTTTATGCGGATCGATCTGTGCTTTATCATTCAATACGCGATCATCTATATGCATGCATAACACTTCGCAAATAATAAGATTAGCGGCACCACCTTCATGGCCGGTTTCTATAACCTGGTTTACTTTACATTCTATATTTACCGGGGATTCCTTTACACGAAAGGGTTTTACCATATCAGACGGTATTGCTGTAAACCCCGCTTTTTCAAATTCATTTATGTGTTTAGGATATTCGCAACTCGATAAGCTTGTCTGCTGCACCATATCATAGCTAACCATGTTGATCACTACTTCTTTCGTAGCATACACATTTTCAAGTGAGTGCTTTATTGTATTATCCCGCACCCTGCGCGAAGGTGAAAATATAAGTATGGGTGGCCTGCTGCCAAAAACATTAAAGAAGCTAAAAGGGGAAAGGTTAGGATGGCCTTTGTCATCGATAGTACTTGCAAAGCATATGGGCCTTGGAGCAACGGCACCTAAAAGGTAAGCGTGTAATTGCGCAGTTTTTATTTCGCCGGGAACAATTTTCATAACTGCAATAGTACTGAAAAAAATAAGCGGTATGTTGGAAAACATACCGCTATGATTTTGTTACCTATGTCCGCCCTTAGACAGGAACTGTAAGCCCCTGTTAGAAGCAATACAAGATTAATATTGAATTAAAGAAAAAAGAAAGTGATGTGACTGAAACGGTAATATAAGTGGATGAAACACGCATAAATGAATAATTAAATATATAAATAACCATATACTGTTGATTAATAGTCAATTACAAGGAGCACCATAACAGCAGATATTCAAAACAGTATATCGCTGCCACTTGGTGTCTGCATACCGCCTTGATGAAAACAATGCTGCTGGCATAATTTTTAACATACTCTATTCAACAATAATTGTTTAACAGAATAAAAAATTGAGTGTATGGGAAAGAAAATACTTTTTACATTCTTAGCATTTCTACTGATAGTTGTTAAGAATACAACAGCACAGACCATATTTGGTCTTACCAGCAGCAACCAGGTTTTTGTGATGTCTAATGCAAATGCACCATCATCTATATCGGGACCTTATAGTGTGAGCGGGGTTGCAAGCGGACAAACATTAACATCATTAGATTTTAATCCTTACAACGGAACATTGTATGCATTAGGATATGATTCTATAATGATGCACGCACAGTTATACACGATCAATACAAGTTCGTGGACCGCATCTGCAGTAGGTTCATCTGTTATGTCTATGAATCTTGGTTCGGCAGCCAATGTAGGGTTTAATTTTATGTCTACCACAAACAATATGATAAGAGTGGTAGCTACTAACGGGAATAATTATATTGTAAACGCCGTTGACGGGTCTCTTAGTGCAACCGGCAGTTCCGGTATTTCCTATGCAACGGGAGATATACATTATGGAAGTGCAGCTACTATTGGCGCTACAGCATTTACCAATAGTTTTTATGGGGCCGATGCCACTAACGAAATAGGATATGATATTAGCAACAACAGCGTAGTAACTTTTGACAACACTAATACCTATAATATACATACTACCGGGCTGAGCGGTATTTTAATAAGCACGGGCAGTAGTGTTGGTGTAGATGTGTATTATGATTCTGCTTCTCATAATAACACCATTTATTTATCTGCTACGCCTGCTTTAGGTGTAGGCGCCTCTTTATATACTGTGAGTAGTACTACTGGCGCTGCTGTAAATGTAGGTGTGATCGGTTCAGGTACATTGAGTGTAAGGGGTATTAGCGTGCAAATAAAACGTAATGTTCCTGCAAGTATCAGCGGGCAAATGGTGATAGGGCTTACGCTGAATATGCGCAACCTGGTCTTCTTTGATTCTTATAACCCCGGTATTATACGCAATTCAATCAGCTTGCATGGTGTTGCATCAGGCCAGGTAATGATGGCAATAGCTGTTAGCCCTCAAAATCATCAATTATACGGGCTGGCATATAATTCTGCCACACTTCAATACCAACTATATATTATAGATACAGCAACAGGAAATGTAACACCTGTAAACAATGCACCTGCTACACTGAACCTCGGCGCTAATAGCAATGCGGCTATCGGCATTGCCTTCAATCCCCAAACAGGCTATTTACACCTGGCAGGTAATGGCGGGATGAACGTAATGATCAATGCCGCAACCGGCCTTGTTGCCGTAACAGACAGCAATATGTATTATGCAGCAGGAGACATGCATTTTGGTACAGGTACCAATGTTGGTTCAATTAGTTATACCAATGATTATGTTGGGGCATCTTCTACACAAATGACGGGTGTTGATTTTAATACCGGTGCATTAGTAAGTTTTTCTTCAGGTTCTAATAGTTCTTTAACTACTGTTCTTGATCTAAGCACCTTGCTGGGACTTGGCGCTAACAGCAACGGCCATGTGGATTATTTTTATGACAGTTTAACAGCAACCAATATTTTATACATCGCCACTAATTCAAATGGTTATACAGGCGGCACTAATAACTATACTAAATTTTATCATTCCAATTCTCCGGCTGCTCCACCTGTTTCTAATGGTGATATGAATACGCCTGTAAAGAGTGTTGCAGTAGCAAAAACATATTCAGGAAGTGCATTTGTAGCAAATACCAACAGCAATGCGTCTCAATTGCAGGTATATCCAAACCCTGTATTAGACGAGGCGCATGTTATGCTTCCTTCACCGGCAACTTCAAAAGTATATGTTGCCCTTACAGATGTGAGCGGGCATGTAGTATGCAAGTATGAATATGCAACGGGAATAACAAGATTGGATATAGATATGAGCAGCTTACCAACAGGATATTATACTGCTACTATACAATTGAAAGGACAAATTGAAACTGTAAAACTGCTAAGGCAAAACTAAGATAGATATACTGTAAATGAAGGGCCCGGTAATGCCGGGCTCTTTTTTATATGTATGATGTATTATGGTTTTTTAGACTTACTCTTTGGTGTTTCTTTAGCATCTTCACCAATGAGAATGGCCCAGGGTTTCATACCCTCAACACGCTCACTGATGATCTTGAAAATGCCGGTAAGTGGTATAAAAAGAAACATTCCGGGAATACCCCAAAGCAGGTTGCCGATAATGACAGCAATAATGGTTATGAAGGGATTCATCTTTACCCTGCTGCCTACAATACGCGGCATTAATACATTTGCATCTAGTATATGAACAGCGATCAGCACAATAATTGTTTCTAAAACCATTGTGCCGTTGCCATCGGCATAGGTGATAACCATAGCTAGTATAGCTGCAGAATATAAACCGATGTAGGGAATAATATTAAGAACTGCTACCAATATGCCTATAAAAAGCGCATAAGGAATGCCTAAAATGGTAAGTGTGACACCAACAGCGACACCTACTATCGCCATTTCTATTAATAGCCCGGTAATATAACTGTTGATGACAAAGCGGATGTCTGTGATCACAGCATATACATCAGGATGATGCTCTTCTTTGAACAAGGCTATAATAAATTTTATCAGCAGCTGGCGATGAAACAGGATAAAAAAAGTATAGATAATAATGAAAACGATGAACAAGGTTATTTCAGAAATAGATAAAAATATATTTCCTACTGAGTTAGCAGCATTACTCAGCATACCGGATGCTGACTTTGATATATAATCGGTCTGTTCTTTTTTATTGATATGATAGTTGCGCGCTATCCAGTGCTGAATGTTATGAAAAGTATCTGTAAGCTTGACTTCGAGCAAGGGTATGTCTTTTGAAAAGTTTACAATTTGCTGGCTCAGAAAAAATATGACAGTTGCAATGACGAAAATAAATATGAGTATAGACAAGAACGCCGAAACGGTGCGGCCTAAGTGCAATTTTTCAAAAAGAGATGCAAGTGGAAGAAGGAGTACTGAAAAAAACATGGCGAACAACAACGGAATGATAAGCGTTCTGCCAACATTTAACAGGAACAATGTTAATACAATGATCAGTAAAATATAGGTAACACGTACGTAAAATGGTGACTTGACCGGATTCATATAAACATCATAAGCATTAAATATAACAATATCAAACCACAATTGGGGAGCAATATTGAAACAGTGATAATTATGTGCGTAAAATTATTGCTTTTGCCTTTCAGCAGGTTTATTTTTTAGTTTACTTTGTTTTTATATTCAGATAGCAGTGAAGTGGTTCTTTCAAAAAAGTATAATAGAAGCGGGTTGTGATGAGGCAGGAAGAGGATGCCTTGCAGGCCCCGTATTTGCTGCTGCCGTGATATTACCTCCGGCATTTCGTCATGTGTTGCTGAATGACAGCAAACAACTAACTGAAGAACAAAGAGATACACTACGTCCTATAATAGAAAAAAAGGCATTGGCATGGGCAGTAGCAATGGTAGATCATGAAGAGATAGACCGCATTAATATTTTAAAAGCATCGTTCAAAGCAATGCACCTGGCAATAGACCAATTGCAATTAAGACCTGATCTGCTACTTATAGACGGACATATTTTCTCTCCTTATTTTGGTATTGTGCATCAATGTGTGGTGCGTGGAGATGCTACCTATGCGAGTATAGCGGCTGCGAGTATTTTAGCAAAAACACATAGAGACGCTTATATGCAGCAACTGCACGCGCAATATCCTGTATATGGGTGGAATGAAAATAAAGGATACGGAACTTCTTTTCATAGAGAAAGTATAAGCGCTCATGGTTTGTCGCCTTACCACAGAAAGACATTTGGAATATGTAAAGTGGGGGTGGAATAATATTATACAGGCAGGCACACTTCGAATATGGCTCCGCCTCCGGGGTTATCCTTTACCGAAATCTTTCCTCTGTGTTGCCTGATGATCTTAGATGTAAGGTACAAACCAAGGCCTGTGCCTTTTGTTTTGCGGTTTTCTTCGTTGCCTATGCGGTAAAACTTATTGAAGATCTTTTTCTTTTCGTCATTTGCAATACCTGCCCCATGATCTATTACCTGCAATATGATCTGTTGTTGCGTAGCGTCAAGTAGTACTTCAATGGGTTTGTTTGCCGGCGTATATTTTATAGCATTTTCCAGCAGGTTGTTAATCGCCATTTGTACCATGATCCTGTCGCCGGTGAATTTGCAATTCACCTGTATGTCTTCTTCAAACGCCCTGTGGTAGCGCTCTGCATGGTCTTTTACGCAATCTTCTACCAGCTCTGAAAGATCAAAATCTTCTATTGCCGGTACATATTTATGGCCTTCCAGTTGCGAAGCAAACAATAAATTCCCGGCAAGGTCATTTAGTCGATTAGCTTCCTGTATGCACCTGTCAAAAAGTTCTTTTTTCTTTTCATCGCTGAGTTCATGTTTTTGCAATGTCTGCAAATTCAGTTTCATAGCAGCGATAGGAGATTTAAGTTCATGTGTTACAGACATCATGAAATTATTTTGCTGCCTGGACAATCGCAAACTATTTTTAAAAGAAGAATACACAACAGAGGCCCCTAACAATATTACCAAAAAAAATGTGGTGCCCTCACCAATAAATTGTTTTACATGCATTTGGTAGCGAACCTTCAGATCGGTCATGCGCAGGTTATATTCCTCTTTGTTGGTGTTGCTGTCAATAGCACCATTGAGTATGACTACCTGCTGGGCAAATATTTGTTTGTTTTGTTTAGAGAGACTGATACCCCAAAACACTAATGCCGCTATGATGTAAACAAGCAATAACAAATAAATAAATGACAGTATCCGCATAGTATTTATTTATGCGTGGAAGAATTACGTGGCCCGCTCTTTTCTATGCGCAAACCCACATGCAAAACTTCCGGCAAAGGATTAACACGCATATTTTGTTCAAATTTTATTTCGTACTGACCTTTCTTTTTAAAAATATAACCATTGCCTGATATGGGCATACGCTGTTCGTAAATTTCGCCCATACCCCTGCCCAGCCATTTACCTGAACGCTCTGCCAGCGGCACTTCTACCCTTGTCTTTTCATATGTAGTATCGCCGGGTTGTTTAGTATATATCCACAGCCAGATATTCTCAAACGGGTATGCTTCTGTATGCCGGATAAGGAAATATAAATTGTAGTATGTGTTCGTATCTGCTATCTCAAACTTAAACGATGGTTGATAAGAGTATTGCCACACATTACCGGGAATGGACTCGTCATTTTGATAATAAGGTGAGGGCATGCAACCGCTAAGGAAATACCAAATACAAAATACCATCCCGAACATTCGGGACCAAATTCCAAGGTTTCTTTTCATTTAACGCTTTTAACTTTTGAATTATAATATATTCAGCACCTGCTCTTTAGCCTTCTCTAATTCATCTTTCATGTTGATAACGATCTGTTGTATATCGGCATGATTGGCTTTGGCTCCCAATGTATTTATTTCCCTGCCTATTTCCTGTAAAATAAAACCCAGTTTGCGGCCTGTGGCAATTTCTTTTTTGTTGATCGTATCTTCAAAATAGATACAATGCTGTTTCAGCCTCGTTTTTTCTTCTGAAAAATCCATTCTTTCCAAATAATAGATCATTTCCTGCTCAAACCTGTTGGGGTCTATATTTTCCTTACCGCTCATATCCTGCAGCCATTGGGTTAGTTTAGCGCGTATTCTTTCAGTACGCTCTTTTTCAAGAGGTAATATTTTTGTCAGCAAGTCTTCTATATTCTTAATGCGCTTGATCAGATCTTTATACAAAGCCGAACCTTCATTTTTACGATGCTCCATTAATAGTTTGGTTGCATCTTCTATTACTTTCTTCACCTGCATCCACTCTGCCTCCGGTAATACATCCTGTTCAGGGGCTACTACTTCGGGCATGCGCATTAAAGTAGCCAACACATTCTCATTGGGCAGGTTCAGTTGTTTGGCTATTTGTTGTATGCTTTGATAATAGAATATGGCCAGGTCTGTATTTACCATCATGGGCTTAGACGCGCCTTCCTGTTTTACAGTTACGGTCAGGTCAATAGTACCACGCATGAGTGTATTATTCAACAGGTTGCGAATGTCCAGTTCGTAATAGCGCAGTATAGGGGGTAGTTTTGTGATCATTTCGAACTGTTTACCATTCAGCGATTTTACTTCTACTACTACCTGCCTGCCACTAACATGTGCCTCAGCCCTTCCAAAACCCGTCATTGAATACAGCATATTCTGATTTTATTTACAACAAAAGTCATTAATCGTTTGCCAATAAAAAAGAAAGTGTTCATTTTTTATCGAAAAAACTTTAAAATCATCTTAAAACAGGCCTCATGCAATGAAGGTGGCTTGATATTTTGATTATTTTTGTCGCACCCGGTACATGCGTTCACAACTTCTTCTTATATTATTATTTATTTGTCTGCACGCTTCTGCACAGCAACAGGTGCAGTACAGCATGAACAAGACCGAACTGGAGGCGCGCAGAAAACAGTTGATGGAGACGATCAAAGAAACAGAAGAGCAACTGGAAGCCACCAAGAAAAATAAAAAAGCTACTATGGGCCAGTTGCGTGCTTTGCAGGCAAAACTGGCACAACGCCAACGGCTGATCGGTAATATCAACGACGAGATAGACCAGATCAATAATAATATCAAGCAATCATCGAACGAGGTAGTGGTGCTGAAACAAAACCTGAATGTGCTGAAAATAAGGTACGCACAATCCCTCAGATATTCTTACCAGAACAGGGGCAGCTTTGATATGCTGGCTTTTCTTTTTTCTGCTAAAGATTTTAATGACGCTATGAGGCGTATAAAATATTTAAAAAAATATCGTGACTACCGTGAGGACCAGGTAAAAAGAATACGGGTAACACAAGGTGAAATAGAACATAAGATAGGTGTACTCAATACACAGAAAACACAAAAAGACGAATTGCTGAATACACAGGAGCAACAAAAACAGGTATTACAAAAAGAAACCGGTGAGACCGATAAAATTGTAGAAGAGCTACAAGGACAGGAAAAGCAATTGCTGGAAGAAATAGATAAAAACAAGAAGATAGCGGCAAGAGTTAATAAAGCGATCAATGATGTGATACGCCGTGAAATTGAAGAAGAGAAAAAAAGAGCTGCTGCTGAAGAACTGAAGCGCAAGCAGGAAGAAGAGCGCCGCAAAGCACTGGCAAATAATCCTCCGCCCTATAACAACACTACTACCACAACTACAACCACTGCAAATAAGCCTAACGGCAACATTAAAACAACTGTTACAGAAGCACCCGCAGTTACAAAGCCAACTGTAAAAACACCTGTGTATGATCTGAACCTTACGCCCGAAGCAAATGCACTCTCCAATAATTTTGAAGCCAATAAAGGCAAGCTGCCATGGCCGGTAGAGAAGGGATATATCACAGAATATTTTGGGAAACACCCGCATCCGGTTGAAAAGAAAGTAATGATAGAAAATGATGGCGTAGATATACGCACCGGTGAAAATGCCGCGGTGCGCGCAGTATTTGACGGAACAGTAACAGGTATTGTATTTGTACCGGGTAAAGGTTGGGTAGTGATCATCAATCACGGTAAATATTTTTCTGTTTATGGTGGCTTAGCAAACGTATCGGTGAAGAAAGGAGAGCCTGTTCATACCAAACAAACTATAGGAGCAGCTGATAAAAATGACGATGGCGACACTATCATCAATTTTGAGATATGGAGAGATGTAAATAAGATAGATCCAGCACCCTGGATAGCGCACTAATTTAAATCAAAATATTCCCTGTCATTTCTTTTGGTATTTCCAGTCCCATATACTTTAAAATAGTCGGAGCAATATCACCTAATTTGCCGGGCTTAATTGTTCCTTTAAAATCGTTAGAAATAATAAATAAAGGAACAGGATTTAAAGTATGTGCTGTATTAGGACTACCATCTTCGTTTATCATATAGTCTGCATTGCCGTGGTCTGCAGTTAAGAAAATGGCATAACCATTTTGCAAAGCCAATGGCACAATGCGCGATACGCAAGTGTCTACAGTTTCCACCGCTTTTATTACTGCATTCCATACACCGGTATGCCCCACCATATCTGCATTGGCAAAATTCAGGCAAATAAAATCTGCAGACTGTTTTTGTATCTCGGGTAGTATAGCGTCTGTTACCTCCACTGCACTCATCTCAGGTTTTTGGTCGTAGGTGGCTACCGTACGTGGAGATGGTATCATTATGCGTGTTTCTCCTTCAAAAGGTTGTTCGCGGCCGCCTGAAAAGAAGAAAGTGACATGCGGATATTTTTCTGTTTCTGCAATGCGTATTTGTTTCAATCCGTCTTTTTCAAGCACTTCGCCCAGGGTATTTTTCAGGTTGGCATTATCAAATATGATGTCCACATTTTTATAGGTCCTGTCATATTCGGTCATCGTTACATAATGCAATTGTAATGGGTGCATGTTCTGCTCAGGAAATGATTGTTGTGTAAGCGCTATTGTTATTTCCCTGCAACGGTCTGTGCGAAAATTAAAGCATACTACTACATCACCATCTTTTATGGTGGCAATGGATTGGTTATTGGCATCACAAACAATAATGGGTTTTATAAATTCGTCTGTCACACCTGCATCATAAGATTGTTGTATAGCAGCCAATACGTTTTGTGTTTTGGTACCATTAGCATGCGTCAGCGCATCGTAGGCTATTTTTATACGTTCCCAGCGTTTGTCCCTGTCCATTGCATAAAACCTGCCTGTAACTGATGCTAATTTGCCTCCTGTTGTATCCAAACATTGCTGCAATTGTCCTATAAATCCATGCCCGCTTTTCGGGTCTGTATCGCGTCCGTCAGTAAATGCATGTACAACAAAATTTGGAATATGTGCTTTTTGTGCAAGGCTGCAAAGCGCTTCTAAATGTTTGATATGCGAATGCACGCCGCCATCGCTTACCAGCCCGATAAAATGCAATGTTTTATTTCCTGCTTTTGCAACAGCAAAAGCATCATTCAGTATTTTGTTATGCTCCAATTCATCATCTATTATGGCATGGTTCACCCTTTGCAGTTCCTGGTACACTATTCTGCCCGCGCCTATATTCAAATGCCCCACCTCAGAATTACCCATTTGTCCATCGGGTAAGCCGACTGCTTCGCCACATGCGACCAGCTCAGTATTAGGGTATTTTGCATATAAAGATTTTACAAATGGGGCATTGGCATGAACTATGGCGTCAGATTTAGGCACTTTTCCGTGGCCCCAGCCATCCATAATGATGAGCATTACTTTTTTAGACATGTGCGCAAAATTACTGTTTATATCGGGTGTATTAGCAATTTTCCTTTGATAATACGGGCTTTTTCAATAGATTGCAATATATATCAATGAGCGTCAACACCGAATATTTGGCTCGTTTTTTGATGTAATAATACTTGGGTTAGTAAAAGGTATTATTCCTATGGGTAATATTTACAAGAGGTTTTTATTATTTACGGTTTGCTGTGTCATGTCCCTGAGTGTATTATATGCACAATCAGGGTCGATGAACGATGTAGTGAACGCAGTGCGTTATGGCAGGGTCTCTGACATATCCAGGTATATGGATAATGTAGTACCCATTACCATTAATAATACACAATCTATATATAGTCATACACAGGCAGAAATGGTGCTGAAAGACTTTTTCAGCAAAAACACACCTTCTGACTTTATTGTTTCCAATACAGGCACAGGCAATAGTAATTCTACTTTTGCTATTGGTGAGCTCATTACCCCTTCGGGCAAGTATAATGTGTATATCTTATTAAAGTCTAAGGACACTTACTTCTTATTGCAGGAGATTCGTTTTAATAAAGAATAACATAGTCCTTTCAAATCATTCTGTGGCATTGAGCAATTGGGGCATTATTATTACTTTTGGTGCCTGATGAAGCATTTACCTAATCTTTTAACGCTTGCCAACCTGTTTTTCGGTTGCATTGCTATTGCATTCATATTAAATTCCCAGCCCTTCCTTACCAGTTATGCTGCCGACGAGCAATATTGGGTTTCCTGCACAGAACAGATGTATTGGGGTTGCATATTCATTGGCATAGCTGCTATTTGCGATGTGCTGGATGGCCTGGCTGCAAGAGCATTGAATGTATTTTCACCTATCGGTAAAGAATTAGATTCACTGGCAGATATAGTAACATTTGGCGTAGCCCCTTCTATGATACTGTTTAAAATGCTTTGGGGCGCATGGATGAGAGAACCCAATGCGCTGGATGTGAGTATGATTGCTATGAGCCCGGCATTTTTAATCGCCTGCTTTGCTGCGCTTCGACTCGCGAAATTCAATATTAGTGACGAACAAAAAACTTCATTTATAGGTATGCCTGTACCTGCCGTAGGAATTTTTGTAGCCTCACTGGCATTGGTAAACTGGTATAATCCGTTTCATATTGGTGAAAAATTACAAGGTAAATGGACCTTATATTTGATCATAGCCATACTTTGCTGGCTGATGGTTTCGCGCATACGCTTTATAAAATTAATGCCGCATAAATGGAACATGACTTATGCCTGGCCACAATTAGTATTGGTGGTAGCAACTGCTATTGCGATACCGTTTTTAAAGATCGCTGCCATACCGGTTGCATTTATACTCTATATTATTCTTTCAATTATTTATAAATATCCGCAAGCAGAAAGCAAATAGAAAATGAAATACACCGCACACATCAATATAATGCCGCTCAAAGAATTGCTCGATCCGCAAGGTAAAGCTGTGAATAATAGCTTACACAACCTGGGTATAGCGCAGGTGCAGGACGTGCGCATAGGAAAGCATGTAACGCTGAATATGGAAGCGGCCAATAAAGAAGAAGCAACCAAATTAGCGCAGGAAGCCTGTAAGAAATTGCTCGCTAACCCGGTAATGGAAACTTTTGACTGCGCTGTGGTAGAAGGATAATACCTAAATATCAACAATGTCTTCACGCCTTTATTTAATACCATCTCCTATTGGCAACCTGGGGGACATTACGTACCGTGCAGTAGAAATTTTAAAACAGGCTGATGGCATCTTATGCGAAGACACTCGTGGCAGCGGCATATTGTTAAAACACTACAACATCAGCAAACCGCTTACACCCTATCACCAACATAATGAACACAAAGTACTGCAGCATATCATCGACCAGTTATTATCGGGTAAAACATACGCGCTCATAACAGATGCAGGCACCCCCGGTATTTCAGATCCGGGATTTTTACTGGTACGTGAGTGTTTGCGAAATAATATTGCTGTGGAATGTTTGCCCGGAGCAACTGCCTTCGTTCCCGCTTTAGTACAATCGGGCATTCCATCCAATCGGTTTGTATTTGAAGGTTTTTTGCCCATAAAGAAAGGCAGGCAAAACATGCTAAAACAATTAGCAGAAGAAGAGCGTACTATTATTTTATATGAATCTCCGCACAGGCTGGTAAAAACATTACAAGAATTGGCACTGGCATTTGGGGCTGAACGCCCTGCTGCTGTTTGTCGCGAACTGACCAAAATGTTTGAAGAAACAAGAAAAGATACATTGGTCAATCTTGCTGCGCACTACGAGAAGACGCCGCCAAAAGGAGAGATCGTTATAGTGATTGAAGGAAAAGAATAAAATCCCGGGGCATAGCATCCATTTTTTATTGCTTATAGATAATGAATTTTTTGAAAAATAAAGTTTATCTGTGGATGGCCATGTCGTTTCTGGCTATCATATTCCTATTAAATTGGCCATGGTATATTATGGACGTTGATGACCCATATACCATTGCATATCATTTTTTTGGACGAAATAGTATTGTACAAATACCATATGAGGCTTACGATAGTTTATCTGATTGGTTCTTATCCTTCCTTCCCCGTAATTATTACTCACTATATTATACAATGGTGGTGTGGACCTTTTTTAGCGCCTTAATTGTATATGTACTTGTCATACAGATAGCTAAGAATTTTAAGAACAATGTTGATCTGTATTTTTTTGGCTTTATTATACTATTGGCCATGCCTGAGTTTAATTACCTGATACTTAGTTTCAAAACAGCATTGATAGGATGTGTATTTATTTTCTCATCGCACTATATCTTATTAAACAGCTTTAGAAAGAATGCAGGTCTTACGCTACCATCGCTATTCCTATCTTCTATGCTATTCGGAATAGGAGCAGCTTGCAGGTGGAACCTTACAGTTTACGGACTTGCCATATTTGCTGATATTGGTTATCTGCATTACATGAAAAATAAATGGCAGGGTATTGAGAGATTAATAATATGGGCTATAGCAAGCAATTTATTTTTTTTATTATTTCTTTATATAAGCGGATACAATATTAACGGGCTGTTGCAAACTATCGCCTGGGCCAACAAATATTTAGCTGAGAATAAATATAGCTTGTTTTACAATCTAGGTGTGAGTTTGGGTATGCTTACCCCGATTAGCATAGCGTGTTTAAGTGTTGGCATTGTAATAATTGTTCGCTATTACCGTGGCTACCTAAGATTATGGTTATTGCTCATTACTTCAATACTGCCATATATATTCCTGGGTTTTGCATTTAATCTTAAATATTTACTAACACTTTTCCCGGCTCTTTTTATTCTTTTTGTTATAGGGGCTAACTACCTATATCATATTGTATGCGGCCGTTTTAAAATATTGCGTGCTGCGTTTTGGGCATTATTATTACTTCCATGGTTTGTTGGTGTTTGGATATACAGTGATTCCACATTGTGGGGTCCGGGTTTTGATATGAAAAGACAGGCTACTCATTCGGCATATTTAAACAAACTGCTTAATAAGCATTTCAGTATAGACTCAATAAAACTACGACCAGAACCCGGTTTTGCAATATCAGCTCCTGAAGGTACAAGGCCTTTAGGCGGGCATTTTTATGCCTTGTTTTGTAATAAAATGACTCAATTTGATAAAGAGATGGTATTAGAAGGTGATTCTGTTATAGAACTTGCAGCTAATGAGCATATGGAAATATATGCTAACTATGACAGGAAGTTTCCCTGGATGTTATTAAATAGCTTGTGCAAATACAATTATTGTACAACAGACAGTGGGGAACAGAAGGGAATATCCACAACAAGGAGCTTTCATTATTTCAATAAGGAGGTAATAATAAAAGTATTTAACAATGACAAAAATGTAGAAAATTTCGATGATGTTAAAAACCTGATCCATACCAAAGATTTCATCGCCTATTTTACTTTTTCAAGTTTATTAGAAGACTTTATACACCATGCACCTGAACACGGTATACATGTTGTACGTCAAACAGGTCCTTTTTCCTGCATTTTTGAAATCAAATGAAAAAGCGGGTAGACACCCGCTCTCATGAATGGAAGTATTAATACCTTACTCAGTCGAATTTAAAATGATCAAAACAACAATCACAGTTATGAACGCGGTGCTTAGTATAATACCAAGCCGTTTCTTAAAACTTATTTTATACACATTAGGTTCTTTTCGTACCACAGGTAGCTTATCCATATACTTAATAAACAGGTCATGAAGATTGCTCAGGTATTTTTCCTGGTACTCTTTCTGTAGTTGATGTGTAAGAAAAACTTCTGCATTGGGTTTGCATTCTATACTCATTTCAAGCTGGTCTTCTGCTGCGCTATCCCATATAAATTCTGCTATGGTGCCCCAGCTATAACCTGTGCGGCAAGACAACCTCATAGAATTATTGCCTGTATCTTCCAGCTTATAATCATTTTTATGAACGGCAACTATGGCATTTACAGCATCTTTGATACGCTGCAAAGTGGAATGGGAAATTGTAAATTCTTTTTTCAGCATACTCCCGGGGGTTTCATGCACGAAACTAAACAGTCAGTATTAACTGGATACAGCTTAAAATTTAATTAATTATTACCTTGATGTTAACTCTTCATTGAATAGCTGGAACTGATATCTTTATTTCAGGCGTCACGATTACTTTCGATATAATGGAGTTTGAAATAAGACAAGCTGCCTCTGATTTACTAAGAATGCGCTCAGCTTTTTCTCTATCAGCTTCATTATCTATTGTAAGTACAGGTTGCAATACGATTTCGCTCATCACATACTTGCCATCTATATTTGACAATTTCCCGGTAGCCGTGGAAGTAAAATGACTAAAGTTAAACCTTGATCTTTTTGCAATTGCAATAAATGTCGTCATAAGACAGCTATTCACAGCAGCTGTAAAAAGATGTTCCGGAGACCATGTATTTGCAATACCATCCGGGAACGGAGGTGGCGTGGCAACTTCTAACCCCCCTTCAAAATCGGGACTGGTTAAAATGCCGAGGCTTCGGTTTTTCCAAGCCACTGATATTTCGTATTCGTGTATGATCGTGTCCATATTTAATTTGTATACTACGTGATAATTTGTTTTAATTGTGCCGGTGTATTACCACTAATTAATTGAGCAAATGTTTTAGATGCATTAATATTTTTTCAAACTAACCTGGCTACCCCGGTTTAGTTATTAATTCGATAATGATGTACTCTTCGCGATTTTGGGTAACTTCCTGAATCTCTGGTAAAATGCTTTTTCTAATTGTTCTTTGTGGTTGGGGTGTGCTATGCTTATTAATAAACTGGCTCTTTGATCGAGATTTTTACCAAACAGGTTTACTATACCATATTCTGTAGCAACATAATGTACATGGCCGCGTGTAGTAACAACACCGGCACCTTCTTTTAGTGATGGTACAATACGTGATACACCGGAGCCCGTAACGGATGGTACGGCAATAATGGGTTTGCCACCTTCTGACAAAGAAGCCCCTCGCATAAAATCCATTTGTCCGCCTATACCCGAATATTGGTAAGTACCAATAGAATCTGCACATACCTGGCCTGTAAGATCTATTTCAATAGCGCTGTTTATGGCCACTACTTTGGGGTTCAGGCGTATTACCGATGTATCATTTACATAACTAACATCCATGCAATTTACAACCGGGTTGTTGTCTGCAAAATCATATACTTTTCTGGTGCCAAGTATAAAGCTGCTCACAATCTTGTCTTTATTTATGCCTTTATACTTATTCGTGATAATGCCTTTTTCGATCAATGGTATAATTCCGTCTGAAAACATTTCAGTATGCACCCCCAGGTCTTTATGATTGGTCAATGCTGCCAATACAGCATCGGGTATAGAACCTATACCCATTTGTAATGTAGACCTGTCTTCTATAAGGTTTGCGATTCGCCTACCTATCTCTTTTGAAATCTCATTTTGCTTCAGAGAATAATCCACTTCTATCAGCTCTTCTTCATGCCATACAACGGCCATACACTGTGATAAATGAATAAATCCGTCACCCAATACCCGCGGCATTTTAGGATTTATCTGGGCTATTACTTTTTTTGCATTCCTTACAGCACTCAGTGCAACATCTACAGATGTACCCAGTGTACAATATCCATGCGCATCAGGGGGTGATATCTGTATCAATGCCACATCTATCGGCATAATACCTCGGTCAAATAATTGAGGTATCTCGCTTAGGAAAATCGGCACATAATCACCATGTTCACTATTTACCCATTCACGTACATTAGAAGAAACAAATAAAGAATTGAAATAAAAACTATTTAATACATCCGGGTGGTTCCAATCAATATCGCCATAAGTGCTAATAGATACCAGCTCTACATTTTTAACCTGGCCTGTGCGTTTAAATAATGCATTAATAAGACTAACCGGGGTTGCAGCGCTCCCATGAAGAAATACCCTGTCTCCCGTCTTCACATATTTTACTGCTTCCTCTAAAGTGGTATAAATAGGTTTCATGCATGTAAAATTATATTGCTTACATGCTGCTAATAATGACTGACATCAGGTAAAAGGATGATATATATCATCCTTGCTGGTATATAGCCTAATCGCCCGTAGGCTGTATCGCTGCTGTCTCTACCATCAGCATCACTGTTTTCCTGGGCGCGCGTGGACGGTGCATCACACCTTTGGTAATGGTAGTCCCCTGCATGGGATTCAGCTCTATGGTTTTATCTTCCAGGTCTATCAATAATTGCCCTTCCAGCACAAAGAAGAATTCATCGTCATTATCATGTTTGTGCCAGTGAAACTCACCTTCCACTATTCCAATCCTTACCACGCTGTCATTTACCTGGCTCAGCGTCTGGTTAAACCACTTTTCTGTATTAGCAGCTACCACTGCCGGAATATCAATTAATTGCAGGTGCGGGAATTTTACATCCAGGTTAATATTATATTGTGTAGGTGTTTCCATGATATTTACGAATTTTGTTAATGCAATTTAACTGCTTTTTCAAAACCATTTTGTAACACCCTTCGTTATTTAATTGTAATAAATCATTTATGCGCAGCTTATATATCATATTACTCATTTGCAGTGCTTTGTTACTGGCACAATGCACCAACGCTCAAAAACATACAACTATGGCAGGACACGAAAACAATCCTTATTATTCACGTACAGATACTACTCACTTACATGTGACTGATGCAGAATGGAAAAAAATTCTTTCTGATACTGTCTATAATATTGCCCGCGACAAAGGCACTGAATGGGCATTTACCGGCAAATACTGGAAGACAGATGTAAAAGGCACTTATTATTGTGCGGTTTGCGGCAACCCGCTTTTTAAATCAGATTCAAAATTTGCAAGCACTTGCGGCTGGCCCAGCTTCTACGAACCTTTACGCCCCAATAGCGTTCGTTACCAGGAAGACCATACGCATGGCATGGACAGAACAGAAGTGCTTTGTGGCCGTTGCGATTCGCATCTTGGGCATATATTCGACGATGGTCCGCCGCCAACCTACAAAAGGTTTTGCATGAATTCGGCCGTGCTGGAGTTTGAGCCGGATACTAAATAATTTTGTTAACCCCGACCTTCAGGTCCGGGTTTCTTGTCAACAATATTTTTTGGCTTTAGCCGAAATTTAATACTTTGCTTATTGCAATGACAAGAGAAGAGCGATACAAATTTATTATAGACTGGTTTCAAAAAAACAATCCCAATGCAGAAACAGAACTGCATTATGCAAACCCTTATGAATTGCTGGTAGCAGTTATTTTGTCTGCCCAATGCACCGACAAACGGGTGAATATAGTAACCCCCCCATTCTTTAAACAATTCCCCGGCCCTGAAACACTTGCTAAAGCTGAGTTTGAAGATGTAGAACCACTCATAAGAAGCGTAACATTTGCAAATAATAAAACAAAGCATTTGATCGGCATGGCTAAAATGCTGATGGAAAAATACAAAGGCATAGTGCCCGATTCTGTTGACGAATTGGTGGAATTACCCGGTGTGGGCAGAAAGACAGCTAATGTTATCACTTCTGTTATTTTCGATCAACCAAATATGGCGGTAGATACGCACGTCTTTCGCGTATCTGCAAGAATAGGATTAACTGTAAATGCTAAAAACCCTTTGCAAACAGAGCAGCAATTGCTTAAATACATTCCCACTGCCTTGGTACACAAAGCGCATCACTGGTTGATACTGCATGGCAGGTATATATGCCTGGCTCGCAGACCCAAATGTGAGATATGCGGGCTGAAACCGGCTTGCAAATTTTATCAATCAGATATGAAATATATCGTTGAGCAGGATGCAAGAAAAAAAATAAAAAAATAACTCCCTCTCCTTTGGAGAGGGTTGAGGAGAGGTTACTAATGCCCTTGCATCGGCGGAGCAGGCGGTGTTGCACTTTCTTTCCAGTTAGACTTAAAAGTTTTCTGGTAATCTTCAAACTTGGTTGTCTTATATGTATTCTCACCCAAATACTTCAATATCATTTCCATTTCCTGTGTGGGGTGGTATCCCGGCACAGGTTGCGGATTCTGAAATCCTTCTTCCATAAATATTCCGGTAGGGTAAGAGAGTTGCCCATGCATCAGGTCTATGGCCAGTTGGCTGGTTTTGGTTTGTGGCACTATATCATATTGTTTGCCCAAAAATAAAATATGGTCATCTTTTTCAGCGTTGAACCGTACAGCGTAGAATTTTTGGTTCATGTATTTTATCAGGTCTGGGTTCTTGAAAGTAGTAGCATCCATTCTTTTGCACCAACCACACCAGTCTGTATATACGTCCACCCATACTTTCTTGGGTATATGCTTCATTTTCACCTGCACTTCATCCCAGCTCAGCCAATGAATTTCTTTATTGTCTGCCTGTTCTTCTTCTGTTTTCTGAGAAGTGAGTTTTTTATTTTTATCTCCCGCATAAAGCATCGGGTTCAATAATAAACAAGCAACAACTATAAGTAACAACTGTTTCATTCCATTGGTTTTGAAGAACGAATTTACAATTATTCCATGTAGCTTTGTTTATTATCCCTAAGTATTAACATTTTACATACATGAAGATAGCCGTAGCCATTTCAGGGGCAAGCGGGGCGGTATACGCTAAGGTATTGCTCGAAAAATTACAGCAATTACATGACCAGGTAAATGAAGTAAGCCTGGTATGGAGCGATAATGCTTTTACGGTATGGGAACACGAACTGGGTAATAAAGATTATAAGAAATATCCTTTTAAAGTTTGGGATAAGAATGATTTTATGGCACCATTTGCATCGGGTAGTTCTACTTATGGTGCGCTTATTATTTGTCCTTGTAGTATGGGCACATTAGGCAGAATAGCTAATGGCATTAGTAACGACCTGATAACACGGGCTGCAGATGTAATGCTCAAAGAAAGAAGGAAACTTATATGCGTGGTTCGCGAAACTCCTTATAATTTGATTCACTTAAAAAACATGACTGCCGTTACAGAAGCGGGAGGTATTATTTGCCCGGCCACACCATCTTTTTACAGCCAGCCCAAAACAATAGAAGAGGTTGCATATACAGTCATACACCGTGTGTTGCAGTTATGCGATCTGAAAGTGGATGGCTACAAATGGCAGGAATAATTAATGATGTCATTTCGACGAGTGAAACGAGGAGAAATCTCCTGGGTAACAACCCAAATCAATTAACATTATCAAATCGCTGAATTAGTGCATGGACGAATTAGCCAACTGGCTTATCAGGTTACTATGTGCACTGCGGCGCTCCCCCAGCTCTTTGGCTGCTTTTACAAAAGCCACAAATAACGGGTGTGGATTTTCTACCGTGCTCTTATATTCCGGGTGAAATTGTACGCCAATATAAAATGGGTGGGTATCAATTTCTACTATCTCCGCTAATCCTGTTTTAGGATTTTTACCCACAGGCCTCATACCTGCTTTTTCAAAGGCATCCAGGTATTCATTATTAAATTCATAGCGGTGACGATGGCGTTCGGAGATATGTGTTTTGCCATATATGCCCGCTGTTTTAGAATCGCTTTTCAGTTCACAATCATAGGCACCTAAACGCATAGTGCCGCCTTTTTGTGTGATGCCTTTCTGTTCTTCCATCATAGCTATCACACCCTGTTCAGGGTCCGGATCCATTTCTGTAGAATGCGCTTTGGTAAGCCCTAAAACATTTCTGGCAAATTCTACACAAGCCATTTGCATACCTAGGCATATACCAAAAAACGGAAGTTTGTTTTCTCTTGCAAAACGTATGGCTTCTATCTTTCCTTCCAGTCCGCGGCTGCCAAATCCGGGCGCCACTAATATGGCATCCAGGTTATGCAACTTTTCTACTGCATTCTCACGTGTCAGAAATTCTGAGTGTATGTTGCGTACTTCTACTTTACATTCATTGATAGCACCGGCGTGTATCAACGCTTCCAGTATAGATTTATAAGCATCCTGCAATTCTACATATTTACCTATCAGCCCTACTACAACCTTCGATTTCGGGTAGCGAAGTTTATTTAAAAACTCTTTCCATTTACCCATTTGCAGGTCAGGATTAGTACCTAATGGCAAGTGTAATTTTTGCAGGCATATCTGGTCCAGCTTTTCACGCATCATCTCCAGTGGCACACTGTAAATAGTATCAGCATCCATTGCCTCTATTACTGCATCTTCCGTTACGTTGCAAAACAGCGCTATCTTTCTTTTCAGGTCTTTATATAAAGGTTCCTCAGTACGGCATACCAGCACATCCGGGTTCAGCCCGTTCTCACTCATCATTTTTACAGAGTGTTGTGTGGGTTTTGTTTTTAATTCCTTTGCAGCTTTCAGATACGGGATCAGTGTAAGATGTACCACCAGGCAATTCTCATCACCCATTTCCCATTTCAGCTGACGCACCGCTTCTATATAGGGCAACGATTCTATATCACCTACTGTTCCGCCCAGCTCGGTAATAATAATATCATATTTCTCATCCTGCCCCAGCAGCATGATGCGGCGCTTTATTTCATCGGTAATATGTGGTATCACCTGCACTGTCTTTCCTAAAAAAGCGCCTTCACGTTCTTTCTTTATTACATAATCATAAATGCGTCCGGTGGTTACATTGTTTGCCTGCGATGTAAATGTATTCAGGTAGCGCTCATAATGCCCCAGGTCAAGATCCGTTTCTGCACCGTCTTCTGTTACATAGCATTCGCCATGTTCATAGGGATTCAGTGTTCCCGGGTCAACATTAATGTATGGGTCAAATTTTTGTATCGTAGTTGTATAGCCCCTTGCCTGTAGCAATTTGGCAAGAGATGCTGCGATAATTCCTTTTCCCAAGGATGAAGTAACGCCACCGGTTACAAAAATATACTTACTCATAACGCCCTGTTTTTAAGACCGGTGCGCAGCACTTATTAACAATAAAGAATTGGGGATGCTGTTGCGGTCATACAAAGTTAAGAAAGAAAAACCGACTAACAACTAGGCTCTTTTTTTTAGAGAAAAATGTGGATTACAACTGCATAAATGATATGCTCGGGATTAATTACACAAAATCAGTACCATTGTATATTATAATTGTTTTTTATACTTTTATACTTACACAAAACAATCTTGTATATGAAAAAAGATATGAAATCTCTACTATGCTTGTGCATATTGGGTGCGCTGTTTTTTTCTGCCTGTAGTAAAAGCAGTTCTTCTTCTACTACCAACTCTCAGCTTTTGGGAACCTGGACATTGACCAAAATAGCAACAGACAGTAATAATGACGGTATCCCGGAAGCGAGTGAATGGATGACAGCTACAGGTGCTATCACCTTCAACTCGAATATGACAGGGTACCATGCTGTTGTTACCTCTACATTTTCAGATACTGGCAGTTTCACTTATACTGCTTCCAGCACCTACGTGGTAATTACAGATATCAAATCGGGATCTAGCCCTAGTGGGTTACATATAGATTCATTGACAGCACATGTGATACAATTAATGGATACCTCTAATGGTAAGAAACAATGGTATTACGGAACTAAATAAATAATTTTTTTGTTGTAGGTCCTCCCGGTTCAGCCGGGAGGATTTTTCTTTCTCGCGTATTTCATTAAACTTCGCTTTGGCAATTTTGTCCAACCATTTCTTTTTCAATCGGTTTTCTATATGCTCAGCATCAAAAAACACATTACCCTTGCGGTCATCATTTCTGCTTGTTGTATTACTTCCTGCTCTTCATCTAAGCATTCACGCTCTAAAGGCGAACCCGGCGTATGGCAGGTGCAGCCTATTGTTATAGATGCGGAAAATAACGACTGGCCTTCGCCATATCCGAATTATGACGATAAGGCAATGCTGGGCTATGCAGTGTCTAACGATAAAGATAATTTGTACGTGACTGTAGAAACAGGCGATCCCGCTACACAACTTAAAATACTCAGGCAGGGATTTACTGTATGGATAGATAATACCGGTGGCAAAGACAAAAATATAGCTATTCATTACCCGCTTAAAAATGAGAATAGGAACTCTTTTCGTACCGGCGATGATCAGCAACAGCAACGCAGCCAATGGCAACCGGGGCAAAACGCTTCCAATACACAAGACAAAAGACGCATGATGCTCGAAGAAAGGGTGAAGACCGCTGTAGCAGATGCCAACGCATATACATTGCAGGGTTTTAAAAGTTGTAACCGGCAATTTTCAGTTATGGAAAAAGATTCCTGTGGCATTGTGCTACGCGTAGGTATCGATTCTATGAATGAATTGATATGGGAAGCAAAAATTCCTTTTCGGTCTTTTTATTCTCATGCGCAGATAAATAAAGCAGACAGGGGTAAAGCATTGAGCGTATGTTTCGAAACAGTAGGAATAAAAAGGCCTGCCGGGGGAAATACTGGTGGTGGTAACCGCGGTGGCGGAGGTGGTGGTAATATGAGGGGTAGTGGAATGGGCTTTGGCGGAGGTGGCGGCGGTATGCGCATGGGCGGTGGTGGTGGCGGAATGAGAGGCGGGGGCATGCATGGTGGCGGAGGTGGTGGTAATTCCCAGGCCAACAGTATCATGGAACCTTTGTACAAAAGCACCCAAACCTGGAAAAAGTTCGGTATCGCATATCAGGAATGATATACACATCTGATAACAAATATTTGTTTGAGGGTATCCCGTCATAGTACCTTTGTGATACAAACTATCACTTATGCTTAATTATTTAATTTATCATCTTTTTTATCCTTTCTTACTCGTTTCCACATCCTTTTCCTACTTCCGCTTTTTCTCCGAGAAGCGGAAGATAACACCTCAAAGTAGCCACAGTCAACCATATTAATTATTTTTGTAGCGGAAGCAAAGCGGAAGTTGTGAAAACATGCACCCGTCAGTACCGCTGGGTGCGGTCAGACGGATTAAGGCAAAATCCCATCTTAAACACATTAACTTACTCAACATATCAACCATTCAACTTAATTAACCCAATCAACTATTTTTGTCCCTATGCAATTCAATATGAGTGGTTATAATGATGAACTGCTCTTAAACATATATAAAGAACTGCTTCGTCCCCGTATGATCGAGGAGAAGATGCTGGTACTGCTCAGGCAGGGGCGCATTAGTAAATGGTTCAGTGGTATCGGTCAGGAAGCTATAGCAGTTGGCGTTACTATGGCGCTTGACAAGGATGAATATATTATGCCCTTGCACCGCAACCTCGGTGTATTCACCGCAAGGCATATGCCTTTTGACAAATTGTTCCTGCAATGGCAAGGGCGAAAGGAAGGTTTTAGCAAGGGACGCGAACGCTCTTTTCACTTTGGAGCTAATGAATATCATATCTGCGGTATGATATCTCACCTTGGTCCTCAGTTGGCAATAGCAGATGGTATAGCACTGGCGCATAAACTAAAAAAAGAAAAAAAAGTATCACTTGCATTTAGTGGTGACGGTGGCACAAGCGAAGGAGATTTTCATGAAGCGCTGAATGTTGCTGCGGTATGGGAGCTGCCTGTAATATTTTTAATAGAGAATAATGGCTATGGCCTGAGCACGCCTGTAAATGAACAATTTGTTGTAAAGCATTTAGCAGATCGCGCGGCGGGTTATGGTATGAAGGGTATAACCATAGATGGCAATAATGTACTGGAAGTATATAAGACAATTAGTGAAGCGAGAAAATATTGCATAGAAGAGCAAAAGCCTATACTGGTAGAGTGTATGACCTTTCGCATGCGCGGACATGAAGAAGCCAGCGGCGTAAAATATGTGCCTAAAGAATTGTTTGAAGAATGGGCGCAAAAAGACCCGGTGACGAATTATGAACAATTCCTGGTAAAGAAACTTGTACTCTCTGAGCAAAAAAGAGACCAGGTGCGCGGAGCCATACAAAAAGAAATAGAAGAAGGTTTAGCCATTGGTTTTGCAGCAGCACCTGTAAAACCCGATACTGCAGAAGAATTGCAGGATGTATATGCGCCCAATATGCATACACCCAAGTCACCCTCAAATACCACAACAACAGAAAAGAAATTTATACAGGCTATCAGCGATGGATTGCACATGTGCATGAAAAAATATAGCAACCTCGTGCTGATGGGACAAGACATTGCAGAATACGGTGGTGCGTTTAAAGTAACAGAAGGTTTCGTAAAGGAGTTCGGTAAAGAGCGTGTACGCAATACACCGCTCTGCGAAAGCGCCATAGTAGGGGCCGCATTGGGGCTGAGCATAAAAGGTTACAAGAGCATGATGGAAATGCAGTTTGCCGATTTTGTAACTGTGGGCTTTAACCAGATCATAAATAACCTTGCAAAAATTTATTACCGCTGGGGACAAAATGCAGATGTGGTTATACGCATGCCCACAGGCGGTGGTGTAGGTGCGGGTCCCTTCCATTCACAAAGTAATGAAGCATGGTTTGTGCATACACCCGGGCTAAAAGTAGTATACCCTTCTACACCTGAAGATGCAAAAGGATTGATGATAGCTGCGATCGAAGACCCGAACCCTGTTATGTTCTTCGAGCATAAAGCATTGTACCGCGCCATCAGCGGGCAGGTTCCGGATGATTATTATACTATAGAAATTGGTAAAGCAAGAACTGTTCAACAGGGAACCGATATCAGCATCATCACTTATGGTGCTGGCGTGCATTGGGCTGCAGACTATGCACGTGAACATACAAATATCTCTTTCGATATTCTCGATTTGCGCACATTGTTACCGCTCGATTATGATGCTATTCGTGCATCCGTAGAGCGCACGGGTAAAGTAGTAGTGCTGCACGAAGATATACTGACAGGCGGCATAGGCGGAGAAATAAGCGCTTGGATAACAGAATATTGTTTTCAAAACCTCGATGCACCGGTGCTACGCTGCGCCAGCCTTGACACGCCGGTACCATTTGCTATTGAGCTGGAGCAGAATTTTTTAGCAAAAAGCAGGTTGGATGAGTGTATAAAAAAATTATTGCAATATTAGTTTTGGCTAAAGCCGGCTTAGTTAATAATCAAATCCCCGACCTAAAGGTCAGGGCTATTGTAAATAAGTAACGATTTTAGTTGCCCCGGCCTTTAGGTCGGGGAACAATAAATAATAACGGTTGGCTTTAGCCAAAACAATTTCAAATAAATAATTGCCCTGACCTTTAGGTCGGGGAATAATAAATAATAACGGTTGGCTTTAGCCAAAACAATTTCAAATAAATAATTGCCCTGACCTTTAGGTCGGGGAATAATAAATAATAACAGCTGGCTTTAGCCAAAACAATTTCAACATATGCCATTCATTAAAGTAATGATACATTTCATTTGGTCTACTAAAAACAGAGCTCCTATCATTTCTAAAGAATTAAAACCACTATTATTAACCCACATTAAAGACAATAGCATTCAAAAAGAAATATTTATTGACTGTTTAAATTGTGTTGAAGACCATATACACATATTAGTATCACTTGGTATTGAGCAAACCATTGCAAAGACAGCAATGTTGATCAAAGGAGAATCTTCTTTTTGGGTCAACAAACAAAATATTATCAAACAAAAATTTGAGTGGCAGGATGATTATATAGCACTATCCGTGAGTCAATCGGCAATAGAAACAGTGCGAAAATATATTAATGGGCAGGAAGAGCACCATAAGAAAAAAGCATTTACCCAGGAATATGATGAGTTTCTGGAGGCTCATGGGTTCAATAAAAATAGTTTCAGCTAAAGCCGCTATATTAATAATTACCCACCCCCTGACCTCGTAGGTCAGGGCAACAAAGGTAGAGTAACTCTAAAAAACCAAATCCTTTTTCTATTTTCGTACCTCATGCGCTTCAAAGAGTTATATATAGTAGGTGTTAGTGCAGCGGTATTAGTGGTCAGTTGCGACTACAACCCGTCAAGAACTCACGGCGCCATAAAGTTGGGGGATAGCACAACTATAGTCACCGAAAAAGATTCACAATACCTTAAAGACCTGGTAACAGATTTTAAACCCAATATACCAGAAGAAACACCCACCACAGATACCACACATACAACATCACCCGATACTACAAAAAAACCAGACCCGCCAACAACAGATAAGTCTGTAGACGCCACCAACGAAAAAGGATTGACAGTTGCATTTAATGAAGCAACAATTTTTATCCCGAATATTGTCACTAAATCTTATCGAAACCAGGACCCGAAAAAAGGAAACGGAGTAAGCTATCAGCTGATCAGCGGCAATGTGAATAATAACCAGGTGAAAATAATCAGCGGCAATGTGACAAGAGTCTGGCAGCATTATCAAACAGTTGTGATACTGAAAAACTCCATGGGCACCTTGCAACTGGATGCATTAAGCAATACCACTGAATGGGAAGAATTGAGTGGAATAAAAAATACATATACTATTACCGGCCTCGATGCAAAAAAACTGGAGCACAGCGATGCCAATAACGCTGAAATAAGAAAAGCAGTAGAGCGCGCAGTACGTGCACACCGCATCAGCAGAAGAAAACAAGCAGCATGGCTGAATAGTGTTCATCATGTACGTTCAGTTACACAGGCTCCTTTAAGAGTAGTGTTGCGCAGTGTTATCTGGAAGATAGAGGGGAAAGATGCAACTGGTAAGGCCTATCAAAAGCAATTGCGGGTAGATATTCCATGATCACTTCAGCATTTCCTTGCATTGTTGCATAGATGTATCTGTAATAACACTATCAATATGGTCCAGCGCATCTGATTCATTAGGGTATTTTTCCATCATCTTATTCATCAGGCAATCACAATACGGTTTGGCTTTGTTCTCAGGGTGGCCATCGCCTTTAGCTGCATCCATACAAGACTGATAAAAAGTATGTTTGTCATCATCGTCCCATGTGTTCTTGCAGGAGATAAAGCAACAAAGACATACAGCAATAAGCAGGTATTTCTTCATTATAAAAATTTCAACCTAAAACTACGCAATAATATATTTAATAACACCAATCCATCCCTACACGAACCGTTTTATTGCTGAGGATATCATTATTATCATTGCGCAGAAACACAGAGTACAATCCTTCTCTGTCTTTTGTATCATCAAATTGTAGCGTAATAGTGTGATTACCATCTTTAATATGCTCTGCTATATTTCCTTTATTATACAATCTGCCCTTATCGTCCAGCACTATTACATATACATGACGCGCAATACCCTCTTTATATTCAAGATCAACAAACTGTTTCCCCTTAGCTGCTACACAAGAAGCGCCATAGCCGGTAGTATCAAGCTGGTAATAACTATAATAACTCGGTACAGGCAGCTTTCTCATATCTGCTTCAAAGGCTATAAACTCTTTAGAATTTTCAGGGTATTCCGGATCATATATTGTGCTGATACAAGTACCATTGATAACAGTCCACACGGCGCTTTGGCCTAAGTGATTGTAAAAATTATTTTGTTTGATGTACCGAACCGTTTTGATCAATATGCTATCTCCCTGTTTCCAGAAATTGAACCGCAGATTTGCCCTTGGAATTCTTGCGGCGTTCTTACCGCAAAATGTTTGCACCACAACATTTGTTTCCTTATCTGGCTGCAGGTCTATATTTTCATCACCTACAACTACCAGGTTTTGATAATTAGTATCTATGGGTTTGAATATTAAGGCAGGATCTACTGTAACTGTTATGGGATCGCAGGTCAGGTTGACCATTTTCAGTTTAAGGGACTTACCCATGTAACCGCCTGTACCTACTGCGGTTACCACTACTTTATGCGCTGCCATAGCCTGCTTTAGCGAGATCGTACTGTTTGCATATGCAATTACAGAGCAAACAAAAAAAAGCGGTGTTAAGATGAGCTTGTTCATATATACATGTTTTGGTTGTAATTACCTTAACACAAACAATTGTCCAGTTTTGAACAGGCCGCTCATTTTAACACCACTTTCGCACAACTTTTGGTTTTGGCTAACAATTAAAACTGTCAGCTTAGTATCCAAATATCTCTTCCAGAGTCAGCTTTTTTACTTTGCCATATTTCTGCATATCAGCATCAGTTACTTTCTTATCAGATGCAACAATACAGTAGGTAAATGGTTTACCGGACATATTAGCATCGTGGAAAGTTTTCAGGTCATCGTAAGTAAGCTTGTCAGCGTTTTCATAGATAGACTTACGGATATCTTCCTTAAGCCCCTTACGCTCTGCACTGATATAGTTGAAAATGATAGCGTCTTTTGTGATGCGGTCAGTCTCAATATCCTTTTTCAAGGCATCTCTTGCAGCCGTTAAATTATTTTCTGCAAATGGTAAATTGTTGAGCAGGTCGTTCATCGCAATAATAGATTCATTGAATTTATCTGCCTGGCAACCTACATAAGCTGATATATAGTACGGATCTTCTTTCTTCTGTGGTGTTACATAAAAAGAGCTGGTAGAATATGCAAGCGCTTTACTTTCACGAATGGTTTGGAAAACTATAGCTCCCATATTACCCCCAAAATAATTATTGAACATGTCTATGATAGGCTGCCTGGTGGGGTCATAGCCCGGTACATTACGCACCCAGCGTATTTCGCTCTGTACCATATCATAATTTGCAAACAATACATTATTATCTCCCTGCGATGTGAAGGCAAAAGTTTTGGATGCCGGTGTTGCAGCGAAAGATGCGGGAAGTGTATGCATTTTGCTGAGCGAAGCAGTAAGATCAATGAGTGATTCAGGACCATAGTATAAAATACGATGGCTATATTGAGACAGACTGTGCAATATATCTGTTAACTCCTGACCTGTAATCGCATTTAATTGCTCTTCATTGAGCACATTATTAAAAGGATTCTTCTCGCCATATCGTGCATAGTTCACCAACCCCTGCATGATCTGTCCTTTATTGTTCTTAGCATCTTTCCTGCTTTTGGCAATCCTGCCTTTTAAAGCAGCCAACGCTTTATCATCCGGTTTACAATTTGAAAGAAGGTCTTCGAAGATTTTCACTGCCTTATCAAAATTTTCTTGTAAGCCTTCTATATAAACGGTCGTAAATTCATTATCTGTATTTACGTTAAAACTACAGGCAAGCTTGTAAAACTCTTTAGAGATATCCTCTGCGGACATTTTATCAGTACCCAGGAATTGGAGGTAGCCTGCAGCAAGGCTTAATTTATTATTATTCCACGTACCCATGTTGAAGCGATAGTACAAACGGAACAAACCATTATCTTTATTCTGAACATACAATACTTCTGCCGGCCCTACCATGCCTTTTTGTATATCTTTATTATAATCCACCCATACAGGCTGAATCTTGCTAACAGGCATAGCAGCAATTTTCTTTACAAAATCTGATTCTTTACCTGCATTTGTTTCTACCGGTGTGATCGGTGGCTTCTCTACTTTCACCACACTTTTATCTTCTCCTTTGCGCTTGTAAATAACTACGTAATTATCGTTCAAATATTTATTGGCATAATCAACAATGTCTTTTTTAGTAACCTTCGACATCCTGTCTATATAGGCTACATCATCTTCCAGCCAGTCTTCTTCACCTGTAAATGCACCCATCAGCGCGCGTGCACGGGAACCATAACCTTCTGTTTGCTGCATTAAAGATTTTTTCTGATTATTGACAATAGATATCAAAAGGTTCTCATCAAAATCTCCTTTTTTCAGTTTTTCTATTTCACCCAGCATCAGGTTTCTTACTTCGTCCAGGCTTTGGCCTGTAGTAGCAGAGCCCTGTAATACAGTATAGCCGTAATCAACCAATACATCTGTATACGCAGATGCACGTAATAATTTTTGTTTTTTCACCAGGTCCAGGTCTATTAAACCTGCACGTCCGTTTGCCAATACCTCTCCTACTAATTGTGCCATCATAGCATCTTTAGAATGTACACCCGGAGCGCGGTAAGCCAATGTAACAAATTCTGCATCGGGGCCTAATACTTCTTTCACTATAGGAGCTGCAATTGGCTCCTCAGGTTTGAAAGTATATTTAGGAACTGGTTTTGATTTTAAACCTGAAAAGTCTTTGTCAATTATTTTTATCAACTGATCAGGATCAAAATCGCCTGATACGATCACACCCATATTATTAGGTACATAGTAGGTATTGAAATATTTTTTTATTTCTAGTAGAGAAGGGTTTTTAAGATGTTCGATAGTACCAATGGTAGTTTGCTTACCATAATTGTGATTTTTAAATAAATTAGCCATCATCAATTCATTCACCTTGCGGCCATCATTGTCCAGTCCGCGGTTTTTTTCTTCATACACTGCTTCCAATTCTGTATGGAATATGCGGAATACCGGATCAGTAAAACGTTCCGATTGCACAGCGAAGAATTTTTCTGCGGAATTTGCAGGAATGTCTTCCGTGTATACTGTTTCTTCAAAAGAGGTAAAAGCATTCGTTCCCTGCGCACCCATAGCAGACATCATTTTGTCGTACTCATTGGCAATAGCATATTTAGATGCAACCCCTGATACAGAATCTATACGATGGTAAATAGCTTTGCGCTTATCAGCGTCTTTAGTATGATTATACTCTTCATAGAGTTTATCTATCATATCGAGATATGGCTTTTCTTTTGCCCAATCCAGAGAACCATAGTGTTGTGTTCCCTTGAACATCATATGCTCTAAATAATGCGCCAGCCCTGTATGGTCAGCAGGATCAGTTTTACTGCCTGCTCTAGTGGCAATGTACACCTGCATACGAGGCTCTTTCGTATTCTGGCTAAGAATTACTGTAAGGCCGTTTTGTAAAGTATAGAACCTTGTCTGCATAGGATCATTAGTTACATATTTGTATGTATATCCCCCCGAAGAGGTTTCCTTCCATTGGTATTTTTCCTGTGCAAATAGTAGGTTTGTACTTAAGAGTAGTACAAAAAGAAAAGCGTTTTTAATTTGTTGCATATATGTTTTATTAAGGGTGTACAAGATATTAAAAAGCCGGCAGGATTATATCCTAGTAAAGGGGAATTTAGGGGTAATTTTAGATTTTTCGTTTTCTTAACAATCAGATAAAACTCACAGGGTTGTAGTTGCAGTATATAGACCTATAGTTGTATTATAGAATAAACCTAAGTGTACTGTAAAGTTTAATAGCCTTAATTTCCTAATTTTGCGCCCGAATGAATCTGAAGGTGTTGCTGGGATTGTACCAGGAGGATACCCGCCTAAAGCAATTGGCGGCAGGTGTCTCATTGCCTGACCCGAAAGTTCGCATCTATCTTGATAATTTACGAGGCTCTTCTGTAAATTTTATTGCAACTACTGTTTGGCAACTTAGTGATGCCAATCATGTGTTTGTGCTGAACGATAAAGAAGAAGCCGCTTATTTTCATAATGACCTGGAGCAACTTACAGGTGCATTAGACATTAGTTTCTTTCCTGATTCCTTCAAACGCAGCGGGCATTATAATGAACTGAACAGCAGTCATGTAATGTTGCGGACAGAAGCACTGACAAGATTTGGAAGCGACAATCCTCATAAAAAGGTATTAGTTACTTATCCAGAAGCTTTGTTTGAAAGAGTAGTGAATCCCAAAACACTATCAGGCAATACTATAAAAATAAAGGTGGGAGAAAATCTGAAGGTAGATGCACTGCTTGAGAAATTTGTTGGGCTCGGATTTCGCCGCGAAGATTTTGTATATGAGCCGGGCCAGTTTGCCATGCGCGGCGGCATATTAGATATTTATTCTTTCGGAAATGAACACCCCTACCGAATAGAATTATTTGGCAACGAAGTAGACAGCATTCGCATATTCGATCCTGAAACACAATTATCAGAACGCAAATTGTTATCGATTTCTATACTACCTAATATTGAAACAAAATTTGAAACGCAGGAAAAAATATCATTGCTCGATTACTTGCCTGTTAATACAACCTTCTGGTTCAAAGACCTTGACTTTACCATTAGCAGGCTAAAAAAAATGGAAGCTGAGTTGCCGGAGAAAACAGAGCTCAGCCAGGTAGCAGTAGATCATGAAGAGGAGTGGCTGAAAGAGCTTACCAGGACTGATTTTGAGAACATGTACGACTGGCAATACAAATTGAGAAACAGGCATTTGATAGAATGGTACAATCATTCTTTACAAAAAATAACAAGCCAGGAAATAACAGCCACCATACAATTTGCAACTGAAGGGCAACCTGTATTTAACAGGCAGTTCAATATGCTTATTGCAGATTTGCAAAAACGCAGTACTGCAGGTTATGTGCCTTATATATTTGCCGAGAACCCAAGGCAACTGGAACGTTTGCGCAGCATATTTGAAGACCTTGATGCGGAATTACAATTTACCGCAATACCTAATGCCATTAGTAAAGGATATATAGACCACGACAAAAAAATACTTTGTTATACCGATCATCAAATATTTCAACGCTATCATAAATACAAAGTAAAACAGGCCTATTCCAAAGGCAAGGCACTTACATTGCGCATGCTGCGCGAATTGCAGCCCGGAGATTTTGTAACACATATTGATCATGGTGTGGGATTATATAGCGGTTTGCAGAAAATTGAAGTGAATGGCAATATGCAGGAAGCCATACGCATATTATATAAAGACAATGATGTGCTGTATGTCAACATCAACTCACTGCATAAAATAAGTAAGTATACCGGGAAAGAGGGCACAGCGCCACGTATGAATAAACTGGGCAGCGATGCATGGCAAAAGCTAAAAAATAAAACCAAAAAACAAGTAAAGGATATAGCCAGCAGCCTGATAAAGCTCTATGCAAAACGCAAAGCATCGCAAGGTTTTGCACACTCACCTGACAGTTATCTGCAAACTGAACTGGAAGCCTCTTTCTTTTATGAAGACACTCCCGACCAAAGCAAAGCTACAGCCGATATTAAACGAGATATGGAAGCACCATCGCCCATGGACAGGTTGGTTTGCGGAGATGTAGGCTTTGGGAAAACAGAAATAGGCATACGTGCAGCATTTAAAACCGTTGCAGACAGTAAGCAGGCAGCAGTGTTAGTACCTACCACTATTCTTGCTTTTCAGCATTACCAAACATTTAAAGACCGTCTGAAAGATCTACCCTGTACGGTCGACTATATTAACCGCTTTAAATCAACCAAAGAAAAAAATGAAACCCTGAAGAGGCTCTCTGAAGGGAAAATAGATATTATTATAGGCACTCACGCTATTTTAGGAAAAGAAGTAAAATTCAAAGACCTGGGATTGTTGATCATAGATGAAGAACAAAAGTTTGGTGTATCATCAAAAGAAAAATTACGCGAATTGAAAGCGAATGTGGATACACTCACACTTACTGCAACTCCTATACCGCGCACATTGCAATTCTCACTGATGAATGCAAGAGACCTGAGTATTATCAACACCCCGCCACCAAATAGGCAACCTGTTCATACAGAAGTAATGTTTTTTGATGAGTATGCAATACGTGATGCCATTTATTTTGAAACGGAACGCGGCGGGCAGGTATATTTTATACACAACCGTGTACAGAGCCTTCCGGATATGGTGACCTTATTACGTAACCTTTGTCCTGACCTCCACATTGGTATGGCACATGGACAAATGGAAGGGCACAAGCTTGAAGAAGCATTGTTTAATTTCATAGAGCGTGAATATGATGTACTGTGCTGTACCAATATTGTAGAGAGTGGTGTGGATATAGCCAATGCCAATACAATTATCATTAATAACGCTCACCAGTTTGGCCTCAGCGACCTGCACCAGTTAAGAGGGCGCGTAGGGCGTAGCAACAAAAAAGCATTCTGTTATTTACTGGCACCTCCGATGAGCACATTGCCAGACGATAGCCGTAAACGCCTACAAACACTGGAGCAATTTAATGAGCTCGGTAGTGGTTTCCAGATAGCTATGCGTGACCTTGATATACGGGGCGCGGGCAATTTATTAGGCGGGGAACAAAGTGGTTTTATTGCGGAAATAGGATTTGAAATGTATCAGAAAATACTGGACGAAGCCATTCGCGAATTAAAAACAACGGATTTTAAAGACGTATTCTCTGAAGAGCTGACAAGGAAAAAAGAATTTGTAAGTGATTGTACCATTGATACAGATCTTGAAATTCTGATACCTGATAATTATGTGGAAAGTATTACTGAACGCCTGAGCCTGTATACACAGCTGGACGATATGGATAGTGAGCAGGAATTACAAACCTTTGCTGCTTCTCTTGTAGACAGGTTTGGCCCTATGCCTAAACAAGTGGAAGAATTATTTACCACTATACGCTGTAGAAAAATTGCACGTGAATTGGGTTTTGAAAAACTGATCCTGAAGAATGGCCAAATGCGTTTGTATTTTGTGAACGATCCTGATTCCGCCTATTTTGAATCAGCTACCTTCAACCATATACTCGACCATATTAAAAAGCAAACCAACAAGGCAAGATTAAAACAAACAGGCAAGAATTTCATGCTTATAGCTGACGACATGGAAAATATGAACGATGTTCATTACTTTTTAGATAGTATGCGTGATAAGAGTTAAGTAGAGGCATACACCCATGCAAAAAAAACATTATCTTTTCTATCAATTTTTTGTATTACCCCTGTTTTTAATGCAGTTTTTTATGTAGGTTTGGCTTTACATTAATTTTGCAAGAATTATGAGGCCATTACTACTTACCGCGTTATCATTGCTGGTAGCCATCAACCTTCAGGCTCAATTGTATGAAGCCGGTATAGGCTATGGAACAGGCAGTTGCGGAAAACCCGTGGGCATACCTTCTCAATACCAAGGCAGCACCAGCACATCAAATCCTGTATTTATGGGAATGTTTCATTACCAGATCAGTGATGTATGGCAAATAGGTGGCTCTATTGATGGTTGTAAATGGATAAGAAATGGTAGTTGGAGCAGTATTGGTTCCAGCAATACCCCTGCAACTTTTACAATAGCCAACCCTGTTACTAATTTCTGCGTACGTTTCAATAGGATGCTGCCGTTTTATTCTGTTGTTAACCCAGAGTTGGTAAAATCATATTTATATCTCGGTGTTTCTGCAGGTATGACCTTTACATCAAATGATGGCACACAAAGCCTGAGCACAGATGGACATGAGAATTTTGACTTGCAAAACGCAAAAGGTTATACAATAGGATTCCAGGTGGGTTATGCATATTTTTTCAGAAAGCATTTAGGTTTGTATGCTGAGTTGGCTCCGCGCTATACTAATCTTACTGCCAGTGATGCAAGAGATTCTCATTCCCTTGAAAAATTCAATCTTACCTATTACAACTTTACAGTTGGCGTACGTTACCGCTTTAAATACTACTACTAATAGCTTTTAATATTCTTTCAATGCGAATGCCCCAACAATTGTTGGGGCATTCGCATTATATATGATATCAAAAATACTACGCGTCTATGCGCGCATATTTAGCATGCGTTTCTATAAATTCTCTGCGTGGGGCTACTTCTTCCCCCATCAACATCGAGAATATACGGTCTGCTTCTGCAGCACTGTCGATTGTAACACGCTTTAGTGTACGTGTAGCTGGATTCATAGTAGTATCCCACAATTGTTCGGCATTCATTTCTCCCAAACCCTTATAGCGCTGCACATTCACACTATCTTCTTTACCATTAGCAAGAGACTCAATTGCTTTTTTACGCGTTTCTTCATTCCATGCATACACCTGTTCCTTACCTTTTTTCACAAGGTATAAAGGCGGTTGAGCAAGATATACATACCCTTGTTCTACCAGTTCTTTCATATAGCGGAAGAAGAATGTCAATATCAATGTAGCAATATGCGATCCGTCCACATCCGCATCGGTCATAATAATTACTTTATGATAACGCAGCTTTACAATATTCAACGCTTTATGATCGTCAGCAGTACCAATGCTGACACCCAAAGCTGTGAACATGTTTTTTATTTCCTCGTTCTCGTATATCTTATGTTCCTGCGCTTTCTCTACGTTCAGTATTTTACCTCTTAACGGTAATATTGCCTGGAATGAACGGTCGCGGCCTTGCTTTGCAGTACCACCGGCAGAATCACCTTCTACTAAATATAATTCACAGTTTTCCGGATCCTTATCAGAACAGTCCGCCAGTTTACCCGGCATACCGCCGCCAGTCAATACACTTTTACGTTGCACCAACTCACGTGCTTTACGGGCTGCTGCACGTGCCTGTGCAGCCAGTATTACTTTATCTATTATAACCTTCGATTCTTTGGGATGTTCTTCCAGGTATGCTTCCAACACCCGGCTCACACAAACATCAACCACTCCCATCACTTCATTATTACCCAACTTTGTTTTTGTCTGGCCTTCAAACTGCGGCTCAGGAACTTTTACAGAAATAATAGAGCTCAGCCCTTCGCGAAAATCATCGCCGGTAATTTCAACCTTTGCTCTTTCAAATAATTTATTCTTGTCGCCATATGTTTTGAACACGCGTGTTATCGCACGGCGAAAACCTGCCACATGCGTACCGCCTTCAATGGTATTGATATTATTTACGTAAGAAAATATATGCTCGTTGAATGATGTGTTGTAAGACAATGCCACTTCTACTACAACATTCGATTCCTCATCATGGCCTTCTACAAAAATTGGCTGGGGCAATAATGGGTCGCGCTTGCCATTACGGTCGAGCATTTGAACGAATTCTACTATACCACCTTCACTATAAAAATCTTCAAAAATATTATTGCCTGCATCGTCTTGTTCGCGTTCGTCTATCAGCTTTATACGTATGCCCCTGTTCAGATAGCTCAGTTCACGCAGGCGCGCAGCCAGTATCTCGCGGGTATACACCAGTTCTCTGAAAATGCTGCCATCCGGCACAAAATGCACCAATGTGCCGGTAGTGTCAGATACACCTATTTCGCGAACAGGATACATAGGTATACCCTTTGCATATTCCTGTTCGAATTTTTTTCCTTCTCGGCATACAATAACATGCAGATGCGAACTCAATGCGTTTACACAACTTACACCCACGCCATGCAAACCGCCTGATACTTTATATGTGTTCTTATCAAATTTACCACCGGCGTGTAATACGGTCATTACTACTTCTAATGCAGAACGGCCTTCTTTAACCATAATGCCTGTTGGAATACCACGGCCATCATCCCGAACACTGACAGAATTGTCATTGTAAATTGTAACTACGATGTTCTTGCAATATCCGGCAAGCGCTTCGTCAATAGAGTTATCTACTACTTCATATACCAGGTGATGCAATCCCTTAGAACTGATATCACCTATATACATGGCGGGGCGTTTACGAACCGCTTCTAAACCCTCTAAAACCTGAATACTTCCTGCATCACCTGGTATATGAAGTAGTAGATAACTCTATTGACGAAGCGCTTGCCGGATATTGCAAGAACATCGTAGTTACAATTTACAA
>JABDFN010000002.1:0-1051 GCA_013286485.1 Bacteroidota bacterium | reverse complement strand
CTAAAAAGCCATCTTCGGATGCATGGCAAAAAACATAACTATGTACATTTTTTTTAACTATACAAATTTACGAAATTCAAGGGGTTCGGACAAAGAAAATAGCTTGTTTTTAGCTAATAAACTGGCATAAAAACCTGTTGATATGTGGATAACTCCAATAGCTGATTTTGTGACTGTTTTTTGTCTCTATTTTGCCTTTTTCGGAGCCTTTTGGGTGTTTATTATTTTGCCCGGTACACATAATCAAAATTAGGAGCGTAAGTGGGTGGTGGTGCCGATGCAGTAAATAGTACTTCTAATGTTGTAGTATTTAAAATAGCTACCTGCCATGTAAAATTATTCCCTGAATCGTTAGCTATATGAATAATGTTACTGTCGGTATTATAAGTATAAAAAAATGAAGTAAGGATACCTGTTTTACCATAGCAAGCAGCATTATCATTTCCAATGCCACCTTTACCACCGTCAAAAAACAAGAGATAATTATTTGTATCACAATAATTGAATGGTATAAGGTTGCCATCCTGGCTAAACTTCTGATAATACCATTTATGACTCATCAATAACGTTCGGGAAGAAGGTTGCTCCGTATTACTCTTTTTGCAAGCAATAAAGAAAAGCAAAATAGCCGGTAGGAATAAAATTCGCTTCATAACCCTGCTCTCTATGACGTAAGTTACGAAGAAAGGCTTTGGCACATATCAGTAAAGTGTAAAAATCCCCCTTTACATACTCCTTCTGTACTGACCTCCTACTTCAAACAATGCTTTGGTAATCTGTCCCAATGAGCAATATTTTACTGTTTCCATCAGCTCAGCAAATACATTCTCATTGTGTACGGCAGCCAATTGCAATGTATGCAGCATTTGCTGTCCTTTATCTCCACTACGCTTCCAAAGATTTTCTACGGTCTGTATCTGGAATTCTTTTTCTTCTGTAGTGCTACGTATTACTTCGCGTGGAATAACAGTCGGAGAACCTTTTGAACTTAAAAAAGTATTAACGCCGATAATAGGATACTTACCTGTATGTTTCAATGTTTCGTAATACA
>JABDFN010000001.1 GCA_013286485.1 Bacteroidota bacterium | reverse complement strand
TATTGCAGGAGATAAACAAGCAAGCTGCTAAAAACAACAGGGTTATAGATGTGCTGCTGCAATTGCATATAGCTGATGAAGAAACAAAGTTTGGATTGGATGAAAGGGAACTAAGTGATTTGATCGACAACTATTCTGCTCAAGAAGGAATAATACAAAATGTTCGCATCCGTGGTTTGATGGGCATGGCAACAAATACAGATGATCTGAAAAAAGTAAAAGCCGATTTTAAAAAATTACACACAATATTTAAAACTCTTTCCCGGTCACAGTTCTCAGGCAAAAGCTATTTTTCTGTTTGCTCCATGGGTATGAGTGGTGATTATAAGATAGCCATTGAGGAGGGTAGCAATATGGTACGTATCGGCAGTCTTATTTTTGGTGAACGCCAATACAACTAAGTTCTCAACTTTTTCTCGAGCCATTTGTATCCGATGGCTGTTACAATACATAAACCTGCAATAAACCACCACAAAAAATGATAGCCTAAATGCTGTGCTATTTGCGATCCTGTTCCGGGCCCTAATACCTGTGCTGATGACCATGCAATTGTATATAATGCCGCATATTGTCCCGTATGTGTTTTGGCTGCCCTCCCTGACCAGAAAGTATTCATAAAAGGCATCGATAAGATCTCTCCTACAGTTATAATAAGCATTACGCTAATGGCGAGCCAAAATTCACCTGGAAAAACATTCAGCATGATGAATGAAACAGCTAGTAACGACACACCGATCGTAGCAAAATGCAACGGATTCCTTTTCCCTTCCAGCTTGTAAATGGCCACCATTTCTATAATAGCGATAAGAGCCCCATTCATAGCCATTATGATACCGATCTCAGCCTCTGAGATATGCAATTGCTCTCTGTAGTATACAGGTTGTGTTGTGAATAACTGAAAAAAACAATAAGCATATAAAATGGTAAATGCAATGAAAGCCATATATGCTTTGTCTTTGTAGGCAAGATATTTATCCGTTCTGGGTGCGGTTTCTTGCATAGCAGGGGTGGCATCATTTCGGGTTGGAGAAAGAACAATTCTTAACAGCACTGCAGCGGCAAGATTGGTTATACCATCTATCCAGAATAGTAAGTGATAATTCCTTGCTGCAACAAAACCGCCGATAGTACCACCTACCGCCCAGCCTAAATTAATAGCAAGTCTGTTGAGTGAATAAGACCTGGTGCGGTTTTGTCCCTGGCTATAATGTGTTATCGCAGATGCGTTTGCTGGGCGAAATGATTCATTTACAAAACTCAGAAAAAATGTACAGACGCAAATAGACATATAACTTTGCATTTGGCCTAAAACAATGAACATAATTCCGCCACCTGTAAGTGCAGATATTTGTATGGCATAGAACCCTATTTTATCTGTAAGCCTACCTCCTATCAGTGCGCCGCATATAGCTCCTGCTCCGAATATCGACATAACAAAACCTGCTTCAGCTATGGTATAGTGCCTGCTCTGTGTAAGATATAGAGTCATGAATGGCACCACCATAGTGCCGCTCCTGTTAATAAGCATTACTAATGATAGCCACCATGCAGCTGGCGATAAGCCACTGTACGCGTTTTTATATGTGGTTGCAACCCTGTTCAAATATTGTCTAAAACTAGTATCTTGGTTTTCTAATATAGTGATAATACTCGTTAAAACATTCTTATAATAAACATTCATGCAGCATTTGCTTCAATATGTCAGGGACAGATGGTTTCTGTTGTTTGTATTGGTTGTGTTTATTATTCTTAAATACCCGCATTTATCCTATCCATTTTATTGGGATGAATCTTGGCCATATGCTACTGCCGTACATCACATGTACTATCATGGAGTTAGCCTGATGCCAAATGCTATTAATGCGGAAATATCACGCGGGCATCCGCTTTTTTTTCATGCTGCGGCAGCTATATGGATGCACATATTTGGTACTACAAACTTTTCCTTGCACGCTTTTGCGCTATTTATTTCTATCCTTGTACTTATAGCAGTATACGAAGCAGGGCTAAGGGTTTTTAACAAAAGAGTAGCAGTTCTTTCGCTGATATTGATAGCAACACAGGTTATTTTCTTCGTGCAATCTTCTTTCCTGCTTTTAGAAATGTTGGTCGCTTTGCTTGGGTTCTTGTCCTTTTATTATTATGTCTGTGGAAAGTATTTTTTAACAGCTCTTGTCCTTAGCATGCTCTTTCTTACAAAAGAAAGTGGCTTAATTGTCGGTTTTGTCATCGGTTTAGATGCACTTATTGAACTATTCAATAAAAACAATAGTATCAAAACCCGTCTATATAAAATTACAGCAGTTGCTGCACCTGTTTTGGTAATTATTATTTATTTTCTTGTACAATATAAGGTACAGGGCTGGCTTATATTCCCCTTTTATAAAGATCAGATAGTACACTGGTGGGGGCCATACTGGGATGCATTTAGGCTTTGCCTTACTTATATATTTTACGATTACTATGGCTATATTTTTTATGGCTTCCTGTTACTGCTGGTTGTCATAGCAACTGTCAGAAGCAAAAACAAAAAATTATTAGCCATTTTTATTCCTGCATGTATTATTGCCTGCATGGTATATAAACCTCTTTCTGATAAATTATATAGTCGGCCGGTGTTTGTACTATTCATCATTACTTATTTATATTTTATTTATTCTTACATGGAGTTGAAAATTTTTAGTGATAAGCGCCAACAAAAAATGTTTGTTTACATCACTTTTTTTCTGCTATGCTTTTGCAGTTTTTCAAGCGCTAATTTCTTTATTCACAGGTATTTGTTAGTAGCTATAATTCCTTTTTTGTTTATAGTGTCTGCCCTTGCAGATAAGTTGATGGAATATTCTGACAAACGTTTTATATGTCCCTTTTATGCAGCTGTACTAACAGCTGTAGGTGTATCTTTTCTTTGTATTCACAAGCTGGACGATTGCAACTTGGGAGCGTACGACGGCATGAAAGTATATCAGTCAATGATCAATTATTTAGAGAAACATAATGATTATAATAAAATAATTAGTGCAACTAACTTTCAACATCGCGTACATCTGACTGACCCGTATACCGGCTATTTATCTTCCAATAGGATATTTACTCATGTTAAATACGAAATGGATACTTCTGTCAATCTTGCTTTATTTGACAATATAGAACCCGATACAAACAGGTACAGGTCAATTAAAAATGACGAGGCTTTTCATATTATTTATCGCGTACAAAAAGGTATTGCATGGGGAGAGGTATATGAGAAGAATAAGTAGCTATTCTTCAAAAGACCATACTTTTAAATTATCAACTTGCAATTCTTTATCACTGTCTGCATTCCAAAACGATACGCCAATACTATCGAATTCCGATTTTGGTGCTCTGATGTCAATGTATAGATCTTTTGTTTCTCCGGGGTCTAAAAATCGGTCCACACGAATCATACTTGTTTTTACCTCATCATTCTTGTTATAAAAGTGCACCACAAATTGTGGAATATTCCATAATCCCCATTCTTTACTTATGCATTTAAATGTTGCTTGTGCCCGTACCCATTCTGCTTTTTCCTTTTTATAAGCAAATTTGAATATTTTACTGCCTTGATGGTCTTTATCTAAATAAATTGATCTTGCCCCCTCTATTGCATGTAAAGGGCAATAAATACTTGTATCATCATTAAAATTATTGCTGTATAATAATTGCATATTTTTCGGGTTGCCTTCAAAAAGGTCAGGATTGTCTCTTAGCTTGAGTGTTTCATCAGGTACAGACCATCTGCCAACTACCCGCATGTAATATGCTTTTGTCATATTGTCTGGCGTATACATAGTACCTCTATGTTCATGATAGGTAAGCCATATGTTGAAATACAAAAATAAAATGGCGCATAATGCAGTTATCCATTTTAAAACTCGTTTGTTTAATGCTATCTCAATAAATGATGCAAATGGAAATATCCACACGGGGTAGCTCTGTATCATGGCCCGCCCGCCATACCACCATTGGCTCCACGCGCATACAACATAATAATTAACTGCTAAAAACAAGAGTATGGCTACCTTGTTTTTACCATTCTTAAAAAATGGTATTATTCCTGCTATGGCAAATAGCATCATTGGGGTGTAATTCAACCACCCTGTACGAAAATTGAATGCATATACTTTAATATGCGGGTGCAGCCATGAAAATCCCTGGTCTCTGTATGAATATACAAACCAGTGTCCGGATATATATTTCCAATAAAATAACTGAATTGAAATAACAGCTATGCCACAACAGCTTGCTGCAAATATTTTCTTCCACTGTTCAGCAAATAATATAATACGGTTTTGTATTCCCTTAATTGATACATTTTCTAGTCCCCAAAATATCGGTATCATGATCGCTATTATTTCAGTTGGCCTCGTAAGGGTGGCAAGGCCTATAAGCAAACCAATTCTTATGGCATATTTGTATGCATACTGTTGATAGAAATAATAGGTGTTTAAAAGTATAAATACATAAATGGTAAAAAGCCAGTTATGGGTCATGCCCACGTTTATAGCTGCAAAATCAAGATAATTTGTTCCTACAATTAATAGCAATAAACATATAGCTGTAACCACATCACTATAAAATAGCAGCAATAACTTTCTTAAATACCATAGCCCTATAAGAGCTATTAATATGCCCCCTATTTGTATAGCCAGGGGGTAAGGCGGAGAGAATCCGTCTTGCGGATAGCCCAATGGTTTGGCTAATATATTTGCAGCAAAGAAGAATGGCATTTCCATTACAGCCATACCACAAGTGTATCTTATTACATAATTGCCGTTTTCTAACTTATAGGTGCCTTGCAGGTTATCAGCCGGCTTATATTTAATGAATATGCTGTCATTAAATTTTTGCTGCTTCAGGTCATGGTAAATAAAAGTGCTTGGCAAATACCAATAATAACCCGCAGCATCCCATGATATGGTATTTTCCCCTCCTGGCTGTTTCCACTTAGGAAAAAAAATGAAGGAGGTATAAAGCAGAAATCCTGCGCAAAGACAATATGCTATTTTGGATAGCGGCATTGCGAAAGATAAAAACTAATTTTTGAAGGTTATACTTAATATGAGATTTTTTTGTTTTAATGAAAATGGATTAGCTTCATATCTAAACTCCATATTTTATGAAAAACTTATTTCTTATTTTTACTTTTTTCCTTTTCTCATTTTTTTTAAAGCTAAATGCACAATGCACTTTAGATAAAAGCAATTGGCAATTAGTTTTTAATGAAGAATTTGACGAAGCTAACACAACTGATTTATTAGCTCATGGTTGGGCATTAGGGAATCCCGGATTTATATCTAACCCTGAAAGGGCAGAATGTCTTACCTCAGAAGGTATATGTACTCAGTGGGAATGTTATGATATCAATCAAATTTCTTTGGTAAATACTACCACTCCGCCTGCAGGATTTCCTAATAGTTATGCAATTTTTAATAAAACAATTACCCCAACTCCTTTTTTGTGTAATAGTAATTATACTCAAATCAAAGCTGCAGAAATTTATAGTACTTATAGTGATTTTGATCAGTCAGTAAATGCTGCTGGAGTTGGTATGTTATATGGAATGGTTGAAATTAGATGCAAACTTCCTCAGGCAATCTCTTCATATTCAGCCTTTTGGCTTGATGGTATAGGATGGCCTCCAGAGATGGATCTTTTTGAAACCCATGGTGATGGTGGTGCCCCAGATTTAAATTATTTTTTTAGTACAATACATTGGAATGATAACCCAATTACATGTCCTTATGCATCGTATACACATAGTATTTATAACTGTGCATGTACTAATTATTATCACCCATCTGCTTATCATTTATCTGATGATTTTCACACTTGGACTATTGTTTGGACACCTGAAAAAGTGACATTTTTTTTTGATGGAATAGAATTAAAGACAGATAATGATGTAACTCATTTGCCATGGTACAATGAATTTTATGACGTTTCTACAGGGGCGCTAAAACCATCTCCTGATATTGCAAACCTTATTAGATGGTTTAGCCAAGTTTCTGTTATAAGTGGAGGGTTACAATGTGCAGATTTAGGAGCTTCTTATGATCCGCTTATCGTTGATTATGTGAAAATTTACAAACCAAATAATTATCTATCTTACTTTAATTATTATACTGGTTATATTCTACCCACATATGGTTATTCATATAACGATAATAATTCTTATATTTTATACTATAATTTTTTAAAAAACTTATATCATTACACAACTTACAAACCTTCAGCAGGTTGGAGAAAACAGGTTATTGATACCAAAGATTTTATACCGGTAAATGTTCAAGGTTGTTTAAAAGGTTGTCAAGGAGGAGGTAAGTTTTTTTATTATGGTTTGCCTAATGGAGTATATTCAACTTATTGGGATCCTTCTTATGGTGGTTTTATTACTGGTGGGCTAGTGGGTGGATCTTTTTTCCCGCCCTATAATGGGCATATATCCGTTGCCAATAATGGCGGGAATGTCTTTTTTGCTTTTGGAAACTCTGTCTTTAGCGCTGATTGGACAGGTAGCAGTTGGACATCAAACATTATTGGCGCTGATTGTATGTCTGAATTTATTTCAAGTGAGAGCGACGGCCTAAATTTTGTCTATAAAAATTTATCTGGAGATTTAACTTATGCTTCAAGGCCTACAACAACCTCTACATGGACTAATACTTTAGTATCTGTTGGGGGAAATGTTGGAAGCAATTTAATTCATCACCCATGGAATTTTTATGATTTATATTATATAGATAATACAAACAATATATACGAAACAGATGCGGCGCACGGTGGTGGATGGCAAATAACAACAACTGGTGATGTCATATCTGATCTTGCTATATCACCTGATATATCAATGAATTATTTCATGTACAAAGATGGAAGTAACAAATTAAAAATAGTAACTGCATATGTTTCTGGAGGTATGATACACTATAACCCCCCTGCAAATTTTAAGGCACATATGTATGGTGCTACTATTGCTACCGATGTTGACAATGTTAGAGAAGGAATAATAATAGGACAAGATCCGAGTAATGCCCAATATTATTATGTAGGTACAGATAATAGTCCATGGGTAGTCTATTGGAATGGAACTGATTATACTGCAATGCCAATGTTTTCAACTAATGAAAGAAGTGTAGCAGGAGATTTTCATTTAGTCACAATAAGTTCAGCAGTCCCGCCACCAACTGATACACGTATATCTTATAGAGGTACGGATAACAAAATTAGGATTATCTATTGGGATAATAATTGCGAAAATCTCAATCCTGCCTGTTATAATTTTACAGATATGACACTTATGAAAGCATCGCATCAAATAAGCAAAATTTCAGATAGCAATACTCATCAAAGTGCTTTGAATGCAAATAATGATTTTAATAATAAGGATAATAATGTAACTATTTTAAATCAAAGTCTTGAAAATTTATTGCAACCTAATCCAACTTACAATGTTTCATATTTGAACATGAATATTAGTGAAATTAAAAAAATGACTTTGTCAAGCATGGATGGTAGAACAAAGGAATTACCTATAATTTTAGAAAACGGAAAAATTAAAATAGATTTGAGCGAATATAACTCTGGCGTTTACGTTGTATATGTATATACAAACTCAGAAGAAAAAACGTTTAAGTTAGTAAAGTATTAATTAAACTACAATATTGTTTTTATCATCTAGGATTTCATATTTTCTATGTAGCTGTTTATTAGTATATGCATCTTTTTCTTTTTATCCTAAATGGGAGAAATCAGGAGGCGAGGCGCTAATATCATGGGATGTTTATGGGTACTATTCTTATTTACCTGCAATATTTATTTATAAGGATATTAAGAAACAAGTATTTCTTGATACCATCGTAAAAAAGTACCACCCGGCTGATGATCATAAGCCGGGCTATGCAAGCAAGAATGGCAATTGGGTGATGAAATATTCATCAGGTATGGCTGTAGTGTACTTGCCCTTTTTTACAGCTGCAAATTTGTTAGCAAAACCTCTGGGCTATCCGCAAGATGGATTTTCGCTGCCTTACCAGTTTTTTATACAGTTAGGGGGTGTTCTGTTTGCTTTAATAGGCTTATGGTATTTTAGAAAACTATTATTGTTGTTTTACAATGATATTGTAGTGGCAACATGCATGTTGCTATTAGCGTTTGGTACCAACTACCTGGACTATAGTGCTATTGATGTAGGAATGAGTCATAGCTGGTTGTTTACTATTTATGTCTTTTTGGTATTGAACACGGTCTATTTTTATCAAAATTATCAATACAAGTATGCCATAAGAATAGGATTATTAATAGGGTTAGCAACGCTAATACGGCCTACGGAAATTATTGCAGTACTTATTCCTTTATTATGGGGTATTGTGCATATTTCCAAAATATCAATAAAACAAAGGTTATGGGTATTATATACTCACCGAAAAAAAATGTTTGTTGCTTTTCTTTGTGCATTTGTTATTATATCTATACAGCTAATTTATTGGAAGTATATAACCGGAAATTGGCTGGTATATAGTTATGAGGACCAGGGTTTTTCTTTCAAATCACCTCATATAATAGAGTACACTTTTAGTTTTGATAGCGGCTGGTTAGTTTATACACCAATAATGATATTCGCTTTCATAGGTATTATTCCTTTTTTAAGAAGTGGTAAAAACAAATTAGCTATCCTTTCCTTCTTTATTATTAACTATTATATTATTTGCGCCTGGAACCAATGGTGGTATGGGGGAAGAGCGATGGTGCAGAGTTATCCAATATTGTTTTTCCCAATTGCATCTTTTCTAAATACTGTTTTACAGAGAAAATATTTATTATGGATTGTAACACCAATTGCAATTGTGTTTACTTATTTTAACCTGTGGTATATTTATCAATGTCATACTATTGGCTTCATTGTTCCTAATGATTACATGACAAACGTTTATTTCTGGAAGGTTGCTGGACGATGGCATGTACCTAACGATGTCAATAAATTAAGATATAATACCGATTACTTTGAAGGAATACCTCAAAACTTGCAATTGTTATACAGTAATGATTTCGAAAAAGATACTGTTTATTGTCCTTTTCCACCTGTAGATGGTAAGGTATCTTTATATCTTGATAAGGACCACCAAAGCACTGCTGTTTATAGATTCCCATATTCTATTGACCATGCCAATTGGGTTAGGGCAGAAGCTACATTTCTTACAATAAATAAAGAATGGACACCTTGGCTCATGCCTCAGTTTATTGTACGTTTTTATAAAGGAAATGATATAGTCAAAGAACGCCTTATTAGAATATCAAGATTTATTGAAACAGGTAAAACTAAAAATATTTATATAGATGTAAAAATTCCTAAAGAAAATTTCGATTCTATAGGAATTCTTTTTCTTAATTCCGATAGTCAGAAACAGGTTTTGATAGATAATTTAAAAGTTTGGTCTTTTAATTAAAGGTTCTTCTTTGCAGCAATACCACTATTTATAATCTTCAAGCGTTATCTGCTCTTTACAGAAAAAATGCTCTCTTACATCATTAGATGCAACAATAACAAGCCTGTTTTTAGAATAAATTTCTATCCAGTTACGGTATTGTTCCACCCCTGTTTGGTCTAAGTTTGTACAGGGTTCATCTAATAATAAAACTGGAGTATCAGAAAAGATAGCTTGTGCCAGCTTTACTCTTTGCTTCATGCCGGATGAATAATCAACTACCTGTTTATTTGCTGCTATACCAAGATTTGTAATGGCAATAATGTCGTCTATTCTTAGCCCATGCATCGGCCTTTTAAAAGAAAAATGGAACGTCAAAAATTCTTTCAATGTCAGCTCTTCCACAATTTCTTGCCCGGGTGCGCAAAAGCTAATGAAAGGGAATAAAGAATTTACTTCAATTTTTTTCTCGTCGTAAGCGTGTATGATCTGTCCGGACGAGGCTGTTTGCATACCGGCAATAATGCGCAGTAGGGTAGATTTGCCGCTTCCGTTGGGGCCTAATAATGCATAAGTTCCATTATCGGAAAAGGAATAGTTGATGTCTTTAAATATCCAGTGCCGTTGAAAACGCTTGCTTATATGCTCAAGGGATATCTTCATTGTGACGGCGAATATATCCTTTCATAATACCGCGGCCTGTTTCGCGCACAAATGATACAATTTCATCCCGTTCATCAGATACCGGTATTTCAGTTTCAATAATGCTCAATGCTTTTGATACATTATAACCGCGCACAAAAAGGATGCGATATATATCCAGTATCTGGTTTACTTTTTCTATAGAATAGCCTCTTCTTTTCAGGCCAACAGAATTAACACCCACATAAGATAAAGGTTCACGTGCTGCTTTCACATACGGCGGTACATCCTTTCTTACAAGCGATCCGCCGGTAACAAATGCATGTGAACCAATTCTTACAAATTGTTGTACTGCGGTTAGTCCGGCTAATACAACGTTATCACCAACTGTAATATGGCCGGCAAGAGTAGTGTTGTTTGAAAATATGCAATAGTTGCCTACTTCGCAGTCATGTGCTATATGTGTATATGCCATTATCAGGCAATTGTTGCCGATCTTAGTTGTGTTTCTATCTACAGTTCCTCTGTTGATGGTCACACATTCGCGGATGGTAGTATTATCGCCGATGATGGTAAGTGTATCTTCGCCCTTAAATTTCAGGTCCTGTGGAATAGCTGATATTACAGAGCTCGGAAATATCCTGCAGTTCTTGCCTATACGCGCACCTTCCATTATAGTAACATTCGATGCTATCCATGTTCCTTCGCCTATCTCCACGTTTTTATGGATAGTTGTAAAAGGATCAATCTTTACATTCGGCGCTATTTTCGCGTCAGGATGTATATACGTGAGGGGGTGGATCATTTTTTATCTTTTCTGATTAGTTGTGCTACCAGTTCTGCTTCTACTACTAATTTATTTCCTACGTATGCAACAGCGCGCATTTCACAAATACCTCTGCGTATAGGATTTATAAGATCAAGTTTAAGTATCAGCGTATCACCCGGTACAACTTTTTGTTTGAAACGCGCCTTATCTATTTTAATAAAGTAAGTATCATAATTTTCAGGGTCGGGTAGTGTATTCATAGCCAATATACCACCTGCTTGTGCAAGCGCTTCTATTTGCAATACACCCGGCATTACAGGATTTCCCGGAAAGTGCCCCTGGAAAAAATGTTCGTTGAACGTTACATTCTTAACCCCTATCACATGGCTGTCGCTCAGTTCTATGATCTTATCAATAAGCAGGAATGGATACTTATGTGGTAATACCTTTTCTATTTTATTGATGTCATAAATAGCTTCCTGGTTAGGATCATAATTGGGTACATCAGACAGGTGCCTGTTTCTTTTGATATACTGTTTTATTTTTCTCGCAAACTCTACATTGCTCGCATGTCCCGGACGGCTGGCTATAATATGTGCCTTTATAGAATGGCCTACCAATGCAAGATCGCCAACTACATCCAGCAATTTATGCCTGGCTGGTTCGTTAGGGAAATGCAGTTGCACATTATTCAATATACCTTCTTGTTTTACTTCTATTTTAGGCTTATTAAATACTTTTGCTAGCCTTTCTAACTCTTTGTCACTTACTACTTTATCTACTACAACAATAGCGTTGCTCACATCTCCACCCTTTATGAGGTTATTGTCAAGCAGGTATTCTAATTCATGCAAAAAACAAAAGGTTCTGCACGGTCCTATTTCATCCCTGAATTCTAATATGTGCTTAAGGGTAGCATGTTGTGTTCCTAAAACCGGAGAATTAAAATCTATCAGGGTAGTTACCTGGTATTCATTAGACGGTACAGCCAACATGTCTACATTCTTCACAGGGTCGTAATAATGTATGTTGGTATCTATATTGTATACAATTCGTTTGGCTTCCTGTTCTAGTATGCCTACACTTTCAATGGCTTCAATAAATTGGCGTGCACTTCCATCCAGTATCGGAACTTCCGGTCCGTCCAACTCTATCAAAATATTGTCAATGCCCATACCTACCAATGCTGCCAATGTATGTTCTATGGTACTTACACGTGCGCCATTATGATCAATAGTAGTTCCTCTCGATGTATCTATTACAAAATCTACATCAGCCTTTACTACCGGTTTTTCAGGAAGGTCAATACGTTGAAAACGAATACCGAATCCCGGGTTAGCGGGCTTCATGGTCATTGTTACATGTTCGCCTGTGTGCAAACCTACCCCGTTAAGAGTTACAGATCCTTTAAGGGTCTGCTGGTTTTGACCAGATGGTAAACTGGCTCCTGATTCTGATACTTGGTTACTTGAGTTAGAACTCAGCAATGTTTCTATATTCACTTCTTTAACTCTAAATTTTGGTGTACCAGCAACGTTGTTAATTCCTGAACTGTTTCTTCCAGTTGTTGAATGCGTTGCTGCAATTCTGGCAAATTTCTAAAAATTGCCTGACTTTTTAATGAACTTTTATAATCAAATGCTGGACTACCTGTTAAAGTGATGTTGCTGGCCTCTACAGATTTGGTCAATCCGCTTTGTGCATTAATACGGGTACCGTCTGCAATATGTATATGCCCTACAATACCTACCTGCCCGCCAATTACACAGTTTTTGCCCACTTTAGTGCTTCCTGCTATCCCTGTTTGTGCTGCTATTATTGTATTTTCTCCAATTTCTACATTATGGGCAATTTGTATAAGATTGTCCATTTTTACCCCTTTACGTATAATGGTAGAGCCCATCGTAGCCCTGTCAATAGTAGTATTAGAGCCTATTTCTACATCATCTTCTATTATTACATTTCCTATCTGTGGTACTTTTTTATAATGACCGTCTTCTTGCGGTGCAAACCCAAAACCATCCCCACCTATCACTGTACCTGAATGAATGATGACCCTGCTACCTACAGAGCATCCTTCATATATTTTCACAGCTGAATATAATTTCGAATCTTCATTTATTACAACATTGTCTCCTATGTAGCAACCCGGTAATATTTTTACATTATCACCTATCAATACATTATCTCCAATATAGCTGAATGCCCCTATATATACGTTTTTCCCTATCGAAGCGGTCTTAGACACATAGGCTAATTGTTCTATGCCATTCTTGCCCCTGCGGGATATGATCTCATTATATTTTTCAAGCAAAAATGCAAAGCTGCTATAAGCGTCCTTCACCCTTATAAGAGTGGGAAATACTTCTTTTGTCACCTCCAGCGAATCATTAATAATAATGATAGAAGCCTTTGTACTGTACAAATACTCCTCATACTTCGGGTTAGCAATAAAGCTCAACGAACCCTCAGTAGCCTCTTCAATCTTAGCCACATGCGTCACCTTAGCATCCGGATGCCCGCTTATATTTCCCTTTATTAATGTAGCTATTTGTAACGCGGTAAACTGCATAAACCCCCAAATTACGACTTCTCTTTTAGCATTTGACTTAAAACGTTTTTATACCCAAATGCATTTTTCTTATTTATTACTGAATATAGCAAATATAATTCTTATGTATTGGCCCGGAAAGGGTTTGGTTGATCAATGAATTATCAATTTCTGATATATCTTTTACACTTCCATCTTTCATTGCTATAGCTATTCGCTCATCATTTATATTATAAGTATTATTAGAAGTAGTACCATCAAATACAAAATAATCTAAATGTTTTGAGTATACCCCGGCCATTTTTTGAATGGTTTCTCTTTTCTCTTTCAAAATGCTTGCCAAAGATTGAGAACTCAGCAAAACTTTATACAATTTTCTTAAAACAAGCATTTTACTTAAAGTAGATAATACATCATCTTTATGTTCCTGCCATACTTTAATACATGTATATACATCGCTATCATCTAATTCACAAAAGCGTTTCAGGTGTTCATCGTTTTCTTCAAAATCTGCTGTTTTCAATTCTTCTTTTCTATACAGAAAATGGCGCAGAGCAGGAGTAGTGAATAATTCAATTTTATCTTGTGCCAGTTCCTTTGCCCGTTTAAAAATATTTATGAGTAATTGTTCGGTACCCAAAACTGTTTTATGCAGGTATACTTGCCAGTACATCAGCCTTCTAGCAATAATGAATTTTTCTACAGAATGCACGCCCTTCTCTTCTACCATCAGTTCATTATTTTGTACCGTAAGCATTTGTAAAATGCGATCGTAACCGATCACACCTTCCGACACGCCTGTATAAAAACTATCCCTGTTCAGGTAGTCCATTCTGTCTACATCCAATTGGCTCGATACCAACTGGTGCAAATATTTTTTCTGAAAAGAAGAATCAAATATTTGTATAGCTTGGCTAAGCATGCCATTAAATTCTTTATCCAGCTTTCTCATAATAATATGAGATATGGTTTCATGAGAAGTGTTGGGCGCTATCAGGTTTTCAAGCGAATGTGAGAATGCGGTATGTCCTATGTCATGGAGCAGTATGGCAATTCTTGCTGCTACATATTCATCATTACTGATCTCGATACCTTTTGCTTTCAGTTCGTCTAGTGCTTTGCCCATCAAATGACATGCTCCCAATGAATGGTGCAGTCGGCTGTGCATAGCGCCGGGGTATACCAAATGAGCAAGCCCCATTTGCTTAATATTTCTCAATCTTTGAAACCACGGATGATTGATGATCTGGATTACTTCCTGCTCCGGAAAGCGTAGAAATCCATATACCGGGTCGTTAATGATCTTTACTTTATTCATTAATTATTTTTAGGGTTGGTCCCATACGCCATCTGTAGGAGGATTTTCTGGTGGCTCTGAGGTTCCTTTTTGTGCTTCCTGCGCACGTTCCTTATTTATCTGGTCCTCTTGTATTTCACAATTATTAAAACCTTCTGGCGCCACAAATTTTTCATCTGTTTTTATTCCAAGCGATCTGTCTGCATATACACGTCTCATAAAATAAGCCCATATAGGCAGTGCTGCTGCAGAGCCTTGTCCTAATCTTTGGCTGGTAAAGCGGAAGGTACGGTCATCACAACCCACCCAAGCCCCTGCAATGATTTGCGGTGTATAACCTATGAACCATGCATCTGCTTGTTTATTGGTAGTTCCTGTTTTGCCTGCTATATCACTCATTAAGTGGTACATAGATCGCATTCTTATACCCGTACCATGTTGTATCACACCTTCCATCAGCCCCACCATTTTAAACGCTGTTGTCGGATTAATGATTTCCCTTTGTTGCGGAGTAAAATTTTTCAACAACATGCCGTTCTTATCCTCGATCTTTAAAATGTAAAACGGATCGGTATGTATGCCTTTGGCAGGAAACATACTATAGGCTCCCAGCATTTCGTATAAAGAAATATCGGGTGTGCCCAATGCAGATGCTGGTACTTTATCTATAAAGCTTGTTATACCGCATTTGTGCACAAAATCTACAAATGCATTGATACCAACTTGTTTTACTAAATATAAAGCAGCATTATTGATAGAGTTGGCAAGTGCATAGCTCATTGTAATATCTCCCTTCTCTTTTCCGCCCGCATCATATGGGTGGTTCATAAACTCTGGAAAATCCTGTGGCGCTGTTGATAAAATACCGCATGGCGAAAACCCGTTGTCTACTGCCAGGCAATACAACATCGGTTTTATAGTAGAGCCAACTTGCCTTTTGGTATTGATGTTCACATGGTCAAACTGAAAATAAGTATGGTCTATACCACCCACCCATGCTTTTACTTCGCCTGTATACGGATCCATTACTAAAAAGCCTGCCTGCAAAAAGAGCTTCATGTATTTAATGGAATCAATGGGGCTCATCACGGTGTCTTTATACTTTGCCTTGTTCCACGCAAACACCCTCATTTTTATTGGCTTGCTAAATTCTTTTCGTATATCCTCATCGCTCATGCCATCATCCTTCAGCATAGCATAGCGATCACTTTGCCTGATGCCTTGTTCCAGTATATCCTGGTGTTTCTGCCATACACTGCCATCTCTATAGCTCGATTGACTGATGAATAGTTTTTGCAATTCAGCCATATGCTCATCCACTGCTTCCTCTGCATATCGTTGCATGCGCACATCTATGGTGGTATATATTTTCAGCCCGTCTTTATACAGATCATATGGTTTACCATCAGGTCTTTTCAGCGTTTTGCAAATATCTTTTACCTCTAATTCCAACACCTGTCTGAAATAAGGCGCCATACCTTCATGATAATCCAGTTTATGATAATCCAGTATTATGGGCTTTTCGGAATAAAATTTTTCAGAATCATCACTCAGGTAATCATACTTATTCATTTGATCGATCACAGTATTCCTTCTTTCAAGTGCCAGCTTCGGATTGCGGCGTGGGTTGTAGAGCGTATTCCCTTTCAGCATACCTATAAGTACGGCTGCTTCATCCACAGTTACTTTATCAGGTGTTTTATTAAAGAAAGTAAGTGACGCATTACGTATACCATACACATTATCACTAAATGGCACTGTGTTTAGGTATAATGTTATGATCTCATCCTTAGTAAGATTTCGCTCCAGTTTTACTGCCATTATCCACTCTTTCAATTTTAGAAAGGGTAGGGTCAATGTATTTTCATTCTTCCGCGGAAAAAGATTTTTAGCTAACTGTTGAGTTATGGTCGAAGAACCTCTTTTTTTATGTATGGCTAAATATAATGGGATAGCAAGCGTTCCCCATGGGTCTATACCCGAGTGTTCATAGAACCGCGCATCTTCTGTTGCTATCAGCGCGTTGTATATATTGTTAGATATTTCAGAATGTTTGCAGGTGCTTCTGTCTTGTACATAATATCTCCCTATCATACTGCCGTCTGCTGCTAAAACTTCTGATGATATAGCGCTGCTCGGGTTTTCAAGCTCACTCATAGACGGCATATAACCCAGCATGCCAAAATTGCCCATGAGTATAAGTGCAACAAATAGAAGAATAAGTGTGAAAAAGCAATACCAAAGTATTTTTACTGAACGCTTGGCCTTTTTCTTTTTACTACCTTCTTGTAATTCTTCTCGTCTCAATTGAATTAGATTAATATTTTAATTATCAAATTGACAAATTTGTCGTCAAAGCTACATTTCTTTTTCATCATCAGGCATCACAAAATAACTGATACTTCTGAAAGGATTTACAAAACCCGACAACCGTTTTTTAAATGTAGTTTGTTTTCTTATGTTAGGCATAAAGCCTGCAAGAAAACTATTGGCGGTTTCTTGTTCTGCTGGTGTCAGGGCTTGTTTGGCATACTTTTGTTTCAGGTACACATTCATAAATCGGGTGAACGATGTTCCGAATTGCGGGTCTATGATTTTCGACGCATATTGCATTGGCGTATTGGCTCCCCTGTACCACCCAAGCTGGTGTAAATAATACCCTGCAGTCCGGTATGCCCAATATGCTTTATGATCATCTTTTGATGCGCGGTGCCTTATTGTATAATAGGCGAGTATCAGCAATGGTAATAGCAAAAAGAATAGTAGCACGCCGCCGGCTATCCCAACAGAGGTCCATGCAATTTTTTTCCAGTCTGTTGTTTTTTCTTGTGTTGTTGGCGATAGTAATTGCTCTTTTTTCAGTTGTATTTTACGTTTCAGATATACTTCGTCAATAGGAGCCGGTTTTGGAAAGCGCTGAATAATATGCTCACCTTTTTCGTTTTCACTCACCGCTAATTGTTTCATCACATCAGCATAAGATACAGCAGTTGCGCTATCACCCTTATGAATATTACTGATAGGCACTTCATTACTGTCAATTCTCACTGCCGCTACTTTCAGGTCCATATCAATGCTCACAGCTGTGGTCAATTTGTATTCCTTATCATGAAATACCATTTGCTGCACCTTTAGTACCATGCGTTTTTTAGCAGTATCTATATCTTCTACAACGCCATCAGTCGCCAGCCATGCTTTCGGTGGCTGCATAGGTGGTGTGCCGTCAGGTTTGGGTGTATCTCTGTTCTCATCGTCATTGCCAACAGTAGTATCAAAATCCATCCATCCGTATCCCGGAAAATAAACCTGTACCCATGCATGCGCCTGGTTGGCATAATACCAATACCATCCCGGGTTTTTATCGCTCCTGTTTTCTGTCAAAAAGCCTACTGCTATTCGCGATGGTATACCCAAAGAACGAAGCATGAATAATGTGGCACCTGCATAATATGCGCAATACCCTTTATGGTTTTCAAATAAAAAATACATCAGCTTAGATGCGCTCGGTATATCCGGTACGCCCGGGTTATCTGTATAGCTAAATATCTTTTGACCATTTTCATCCCTTGCCATAAAATAATCTCTTATCGCCAGCACTCGGTCTACTGTGGTAGTGCCCTTATCTGTTACCTGGTGGGCCAGGTCCGATATTTTTTTAAATTTCGCATCACTAGGCATATAGGTATAATAGCTCATAAAGCTTTTATCCATTTTTGAATAATCTGCTGCCTTCCTCAGTGTGTCAAATCTTAATTGCTGAAAATTATTAAGCGCTATAAGATTATTCAGTACCTGCCCGTGATATTTTTTAGGATCAGGTTTCGGTACATTATAAACAAAGTATGCGCTGTTGAGTAAAGATGAATAGCTCTTTGCCCTGAATGCAGTTCTAAATTCATTCCTGAAATCTTTTTCTATAGTTATCGGTTGAACAAAATAGCCCACATTCGGTGCCAGGTAGGTGTTCGATGATAGCTCTTTACAGTACACCTCTATGTCCACAGTTTTTCTCAGCCTGTTCGACATGCTGTTTTTGATCACGGAAGAATCTGTTTGGGTGCTGAATAGTGGCATCCTTCCCGGGTTAGGTTCAAACAGATCGTTAGATGGTATCAGGGAATCCCTTTCAAATGTCTCAGTGCTGGTATCAAATTTGGTGTAGTAAAATGCGGTCAGGTAAAGTGGGTTCGGTATTTGAGTACCGGGAAGAAAATTATCTATATGCGCGCAAAACAACAGGTTATCACTCCTGCTCAGTGCTGGGCTCAGGCGTGTATATCTTTTCAGGTCAAATGTATTGTCCTTGTTTTTTTGAAGCATGCTGTTCCCGTCCTTATGCCCGCCTCCGAAATTTTCTACGGTTTCTTTTATCTCATCACGCATCAGGTATACAACACCGCCAAGCAGTAATAGAGCAAGTAGTCCGAAAAATGCAAGTCGCCTTGTTAAGAACCACCAGAATTTTTGAGACTTGTCTTTATAGCTATATATCTGCTCAGCGGTAAAAACGATATATACTGAATATAAGACAGCAGGGGAGAATGCAGCCAGAAGTTTATATACACTATCTGTATTGGCCTTTGCTATCAATAATATACACGAGCATAATAAAGCAGCCGCAACTAGTACCGACCAATATCTCAGTCTTACAAAGCCCCAACCTATCAGCCAGCCACAACTAAACAGTATGGCAAAGACAAGAAATTGTACTGAAATAAAAAATGCGTCAAACTCTCCCGTTGCATACTTATCTAATCCCTTATATATAACATACAATCCAACGATCAGTAAAATAAAGCTGGGTAAAAACCTGAATCTGAAAGCGTAGAATATGGCCGATATAGCCATGCCTGCTAAAAAATAACTGCTCTGCTGCCATGCCCTGTTGCTGAGAATAGAATAATACACATTGGCATTAGCAAGCAAAAAATAGCCTACAATGCTGGTCGGTAATATTAAAAAAATAAGCTTTGCTAATAACTCATTTACGGGTGTAGCGCGCTGTATATTCATACTAACTGGTCAGTAAATTTAGTTGAAAATTTATATGCAATTAGTTAAAATTGATTGTCAAAACAGGAGGTATTTTAATTATAAATATTTTTCCACACTCTTTATCATTACGTTAGGCTGAGGTTATTTTTTCGTTATCTTGAGCCGTTTTTAAAAATATTTATTAATGATCCAAACAACTGAAAGTCCGGTAAAGCTTTCGCATGCCGGCATGAACGAAAATATTCAGGAAATGCTACAGAGATTAAAGATTGTCACGGTTATCGGTTCGGGTACTATGGGCAATGGCATTTGCCATGTATTCGCGCAAAGCGGCTTCAATGTCCATATGATGGACATCAATCAGGCTGCCCTCGACAAGGCTATCGCCACCATCGGCAAAAACATGGACAGGCAGGTAGCTAAGAATACTTTAACTGAAGATGACAAAAAGCAGGCGCTCTCCCGTATTACCACTTATACGGCTTTGGCAGATGCTGTTAAAGATGCTGATCTGGTAGTAGAGGCAGCTACAGAAAATATCGACCTGAAGATCAAAATTTTCCAGGACCTCGATAAGCTATGCCCACCACATACCATTCTTGCTACCAACACATCTTCTATTTCTATTACCCGCATCGGTTCATTCACAAAGCGCCCCGGTCAGGTTATCGGCATGCACTTTATGAATCCTGTTCCGGTGATGAGACTTATTGAGATAATCAATGGCTATGCAACTGATGCTACAGTAACACAAACCGTATATGATCTGTCTAAGTATTTGGGTAAAGTCCCTTGCGTAGTAAACGATTACCCTGGTTTTATTTCTAATCGCATACTCATGCCTTTGATCAACGAAGCTATTTTGTCTTTGCAGGAAGGTGTTGCAGGTGTAGAAGAAATAGACACAATTATGAAACTTGGTATGGCGCACCCAATGGGTCCGTTACAACTGGCAGACTTTATTGGTCTGGATACTTGTTATTCTATCATGAACGTATTGCACATGGGCTTCGGCAATCAGAAATACGCACCGGCTACATTGCTCGCAAATATGGTGCAGGCGGGTTTCCTCGGTGTTAAATCCGGCGAAGGGTTTTATAAATACACACCCGGCAGCAAAGACCTCGTTGTCTCCTCCCGCTTCAAAAACAAACAATGGAAATTATAAGTAGAAGTAAGTAATTAGTATAAAGTAGAAAGCTGTTCGAAAGGGCAGCTTTTTTATTTACAAAACATGTGTCATTGCGAGGAACGAAGCAATCTCACGAAACACTATTGCAAAATATGTGTCATTTTGACCGCGAGGAATGAAGCAGGAGAAATCTCCTGAACAAAGTATTGAAAGATCTGCGCTCCATCTGCGCCCCGAATATTCGGGGTCCGCGAGTCTCTGCGGGAAATATTAATGTCCCCTCTGGAGGTTCCTGCAAGGGAACGACCGAAGGTCAGGGAGGGATTTTTTATCGCACACGAGTCCCGAATATTTTGTGACAACCTATTCAACTAATCAACTTACTCAACTAATTCTTCTCCACCCATTCCTTCATTCCCTTCAATACAAAATTCCAGTTCTGTTTTGCTTTTTCTATGCCTTCTTTATTCTCAATATTATCCTGCGAAACAGATGCAATTGTTTGCCCGTTATTTTCCTTCAATTCCCATATCACGTTATTATAATTCTCGGGTTTATCCTCTTTGCCACTCAGCGGACTATAATAAGTGCTATGATAATATTCGCCCTGTCTTATATCTACGATCACACCTTTGTCCTCGTATGGTTTGCCTTCCCATACGCCGGTATAAGTTATTGGGCTGCCCTTCTTCCAATCTGTGTGTACATCTGTTCCAAACAAATAAGCCTTTATTGCTTTAGGGTCGGTAAGCGCCTGCCACACCTTGCTTTTAGGTGCCTGTATATCTATGCTCGTTGTTGCTGTAAGTTTTGCCATTGCTTTTATTTTAATTTTTAAAATTACTGAATACAAAAACAATACCATTATCCGTCAGTACCGCTATATGTGGTCAGACGGATAACGTTGTGCGGTCAGACGGATCATAGAGACCACAATATCCACATTTTCACATCCAATATCCAATTCTTTCTACTATCTACTTACAACTATTAAAATGTGATTATCTTTTTTTGGAAACCGCACTCTCACAATAGTAACTTGCGCCATCATTAGCACATTGGCATATCAGCTAATTAGCTAATTATTAAAAGTTCTTTGACATATTGTATATATCCATTTCGGTGAATCGGTGAAAATGAAAAAAACATAACTGCTTCAGTATCAATGAAAAACCGTTTTGAAAACGCTTGTTTTATGAAAAATCGGTGAAACAAAAGTGAAAGAAGGTGAAACAAAGGTGAAACAAAAGTGAAACAGAAGTGAAAGAAAAGTATCAATGAGTGAAAGGAAGTGAACATGCTTTTCCGACCAAACTTCCTATAAATGGCTAGTGTAACTCGTGTCCCCTTCGGAGGGGGTAGGGGGAGAGTGTAATAAGAATCATTTCAAATATTGTATCATTCTTTCCCGCCCCGGTCCCCTTTTTCACTCACACTTTGTCTATATTATTTTTTCATTTTACCTTGGTAATCTTTAACAAATCAGGAAAATCATGGTTGATAAACGCATTGATGCCTATATAGCTAAGTCACCTGAATATGCGCGTCCCATTCTAAAGCATATCCGCGAATTAGTACATGCTGTTGTACCCGATGTGGAGGAAACTATAAAATGGAGCCACTGCGCATTTGACTATTGTGGCAAGGGTATGTGTATGATGGCGGCCTTTAAAAATTATGCTATCATCACCTTTTGGAAAGGGAAAATAATGGCAGACCCTGCGGGTATATTGCAACTGGATGAAAGAGATGCGGTGGGCCATTTGGGTTTATTCAAAATGCTAAAAGATATGCCCTCTGATAAGCTGGTGAAGCAATATATAAAAGAAGCTGCACGTTTAAATAAAGAAGGAATAAAGCTGCCGCCAAAAGCTAAGAAAGAAAAAGAAGAATTGGTTATCCCCGCAGAACTTACAAAGGCCTTAAGCAAAAATAAAAAAGCGCAGAAGATCTTCGATGCTGCAAGCTATAGCTTCAAAAAAGAATATGCCATGTGGATTGCAGATGCTAAAACAGAAGCTACAAAAAACAATCGATTGAGATCTGCGATAGAATGGATCGCAGAAGGCAAGGGCAGAAACTGGAAATACGAAAGAAAATAAATAAAAAAACCTCTGTAAAAATTACAGAGGTTATATCGTTCTCTTTCTTCCATTTCCTTTGGAGAGGGCAGGGAAGAGGTTTTCTTATTTCTTTTTTGCTGGGGCTGCTGGTGCAGGTCCTGCTACAGGCGCTGCTGTTGGCGCTGCTCCGGCTGCAGGTGCAGTAGTAGCTTCTTCCACTTGCAATGCGCGTGTAGTTACAACAGATGCAATAGGTACGCGTGGTGTATTTAATATTTCCACGTTCGCGATCTTTACATCTTCTACGCGAATATTGCCATGCAGTTGCAGGTTATCAATATTCACATCAATGTGCTCTGTTAAGTATTTAGGTAAGGTCCTTACTTTTAAAGACTTTACTTTCAGTACAAGTTTACCGCCGTCCTTTACACCCTGTGGCTGCCCGTGAAATCTGATAGGAAGATCAGCAATTACTTTGCGGTCTTCAACCAGTTCCAGGAAGTCTATGTGGTTCAGTTCATCTGTTACCACATCAAACTGCAGGTCTTTCATTATAGTACGGTAGTTCTTACCGTCTACATTCAGTTCTGCCACCTGGAAATCCGGTGTATACACCAGGTTTTTAAATGCTATTGCTGGTGCGCTGAAATGGATGGTCTCTGTGCCACCATAAATTACACCCGGTACTTGGTTTTCAGAACGAAGTTGGCGTGTAGCTTTTTTGCCAAGGTCGCTTCTGCGTTTGCCTTCAATTTTTACACTTTTCATTTGTGTGCTTTTTTTTGTCTTTCCAGCGCCGTTCGAATACCCGTCAAACATACGGACGTTGAAAACTCGTTTTATCAAATCTTAGAAGTCTATCCGTTCAAAAGAACAAGAGACAGGTTTTTTTGTATAAACAGTTAGTTTAATTCAAAAGTCAAAAACAACCTATTTGCGGTTGCTATGAATAAATAAAGAACTTATTGATTTGTTCTCAAAAGTGTTCCTGATAGCTACTGCAAACAATTCCGCAGTTGATTGAACCTTTATTTTAGAACACTCCCGCTTCAGTGGTATAGTATCGCAAACAACCAGCTCTTCCAATTCGGAATTCTCCAGGTTCTCGTATGCTTTACCACTCAGTACCGGGTGAGTACAAAAAGCCCGCACCGATAAGGCGCCTTTTTCTTTAAGTACTGCTGCTGATTTGCAAAGTGTTCCGGCTGTATCGCAGATATCGTCTATCAACACTATATTTTTTCCGGTCACATCACCTATCACGGTCATTCCTGCTATCTCATTAGCCCGTTTGCGTTGCTTATCACAGATCACCATATCAGCCTCAAAATACTTGGCAACTTCACGCACACGGTTGGTACTGCCCACGTCAGGGGACGCAAAGGTAAGGTTTTCTATCTTAAGATTATCAATATATGGGATAAAAATGGCCGAGCTGTCTAAGTGATCCACGGGTATATCAAAAAAACCTTGAATTTGAGGAGCGTGCAGGTCCATGGTCATTATACGGTTGGCCCCTGCTGTGGTCAGCAAATTAGCCACCAGCTTAGATGCAATGGAAACACGGGGCTTATCCTTACGGTCTTGTCGGGCAAAGCCAAAATAGGGTATTACAGCGGTAATATAGCTGGCAGATGCCCTGCGCGCGGCATCTATCATCATCAATAGTTCAAATAGGTTATCAGAGGGTGAAAAAGTGGATTGCACCAAAAAAACATAGTCGCCCCGTATTGACTCACGAAAAACAGGTTGAAACTCACCATCACTGAACCGTTGTGTGTCTACATTTCCCAATGGTTTACCAAAGGCTTTGGCAATATGTTCCGCCAGGTACTTTGAATTTGTCCCTGAAAATATCTTTACTGATGGCTGCATGTATTATAGAATGGATTGCAAAAGTAGACAAACCCACGTTTAAAACAAGATAGATTTATCAATTCTTTAATGATATTTTTCCTGCTGTGGGGCTTATCTTTGAATTACAAAAAATAAAAAATATATGAAAAGAAATGCTACTGCTGTATGGAATGGCTCGGGTAAAGAGGGTAAGGGGTATTTAACTACTCAAAGCACCGTATTGAATAAGTCCCAGTATTCATGGAGCACAAGGTTTGCAGATGGTATAGGCACTAATCCGGAAGAATTGATGGCTGCTGCCCACGCGGGTTGTTTTAATATGAAACTTTCATTTGTTTTGGGTGAAGCAGGTTTTACGCCCGATGAATTAGAAACGAAGTGTGACGTAACAATAGACAATGGTTCTATTACCAAAAGTGAATTAACATTACGTGCTAAAATACCGGGTATCACAGCAGATAAGTTTAAAGAATGTGCTGATAATGCCAAGGCAAATTGCCCGGTTTCTAAAGCTTATAATTGCGAGATAACATTGGACGCATCTCTAGCATAAGCCTCGTTAAATAGGTTGATTCCTGAATCATAGGTGGGGTCAGTCGCTTCCCCGCCTTTGTAATATGTTTGTCATTAACATATGGTTAATTCCATAATTTTGGATATTGTTATATGTATATAACATGTCTCCTCAAAGGCTTATTCTTATCACATAGGGTGCCTCTCCTGTCTTACATACCTATGACCGTGCAGTTGCTTGTAATTGCAAGTTTTTGTTTTGAATTTTGTTCTCGATTTACAACGTAGAGACTAAGAGAGAAGCAAATAGTAGTGTTGCTGAAGCCACTACCCGATAAATAAAAATTTATAAAAGAGTATCATGAGTTATAAGGTGTTTGCGTGCATGGACATTGCTATTGTTGGAGCCAACAGAACAAGTATCACATTTGCAGAAAAACTTTTTGAAGCGGGGCATCATGTTTTTGTATCTGCTATCAGTAAAGAAGAAGAGAAAGAGATAAAAAGCTATTTTTCTTACGAAGACAGTATCATCTTTTGTTCTCTGGAAGATGCGGCACTTGCTGCTGATATTATCATAATCGCTACAGACCCATCTTGTATTCGGGAAGTAGCATATAGAATAGATGATGTTAGAGATAAAATAGTAATTGATGCAACGGAGATCCTTGCAGCAAAGAGTGAATCAGGTATCAATACATTAAATGCTGCAAGGGCAATCACGGGCTCTCAGCATATTGTAAAATGCTTCAGTTGCAAAGAATACCATAGCCCTTTACATGCGTTTTATAAAGATAGCCTCATTGACATCTTTATTGCAGGGGATAGTAAAAAAGCAAAGGCTACAGTTCAATTGCTTGCAAGAGATATCGGGTATACTGATTGCTACGATTTTGGTGGAAATGAAACACTGCCTATGTTGGAAGATATGGCAAGATGCATGATCAGTTTTGCAAAACACACTTCTGCATTCGATTTGGATTTGAAATTGTTGGATAAATAATTACCAGCCGCTTGCCAACACATCTGCTATATGCATAGTTTGTATAGGCAGATTATTCTTGTCAATATACCCCTGTATGTGCATCATACAGGAAACATCAGTAGTTATCATGTATTTGGCCCCTGTATCTAATGCACTTTGCACTTTTGTTTGTGCCATGCCGATAGATATGGGTTCGTATTTCACAGCAAATGTTCCTCCAAAACCGCAACAGGTTTCGCATTCTTTCATCTCCACCATCTCAAGTCCTTTTACATGTTGCAATAATCGGCGGGGACCTTGTTTAATACCACATTCGCGTAATGCCCCGCAAGCATCATGATAAGTAGCTTTGCCCTGAAGCACGGCTCCCAGGTCTTCTACTTTCAACACATTGGTCAAAAATTCCGTGAATTCATACATGTTGTTGCGCACTTTGTTACTCAGGTTATGCCCGGAACTATTGTCAAATAGTTTTTCATAATAATTACGAACATATCCTGTGCACGAACCGCTTGGCCCTACTATATAGCCGTCACCATTAAAATCTTTCAGAAATTTATCAGCTACAGTTTTTGCTTCATCTCTGTATCCCGCGTTAAAGGCTGGCTGCCCGCAACAGGTTTGTTTGTTATTATAAGATACTTTGCAACCCAGTTTTTCCAGCACCTTTACCATATTCATCCCCGTTTCAGGATATAACTGGTCTACAAAACAAGGTATAAAGAGTTGAACGTTCATTTCAGTATTAATTATGAGTAAGTTTATTTCTTGTATTCCAGATCATCTTTAAAGCGGTAATAGCTGCTTCTTCTCCTTTATGCCCGTGAGCACCACCAAGGCGTTCCCATGCTTGTTCTTCGTTGTCTAAAGTAAGCACGCCAAAAATTACAGGAACGGGTAGGGTGAGGTTGAGTTGTAAGATGCCCTCTGTTACAGCTTTACATACATAATCAAAATGAGGTGTGCCGCCACGTATTACTGCGCCAAAAGCAATAATGGCTTCGGGCTTTTCTCCTTTTTGTTCGCAATATTCCCAAAGTTGCTTACATGCAAAGGGTAGCTCAAAGCATCCGGGTACAGCTATTTTCTGAATAATGTCGCCTCTGAATTTATGTAAAGTGCTTTCGCAGCCATTAACTAATTCCCGTACAATCTTTTCGTTCCATTCAGTATATACTATTGCTACTTTGGGAAGTTGCAAATCCCGTAAATGATTAATGTCAAATAGCGAGTTGCTGTTTTGTGATTGTGCCATAGAAAAAGAAAAATCCCCTTTTCGCCATCAAAGTTAAAAAGGGGATATGATAATTTTTTAGTAAAATATTTTAATTCAGTTCGCCTAAATGAGCCAGGTATTTATCAATATCACGTCCTTCAAAACTTTGCGGATATTCATCGCGTATACGTTTGTAGGCTTTTATGGCATTTTCAGGTTGGTTATTCATTTCATAAGCCAAGCCTTCACGAAACAAATAAACGGGAGTTAATATAGCATCATTCTTGTTTTCAGCTGCCTTGTTATAATATTCTATGCCCTTATTAATGTTGTTGTTCTCCATATATGCATCTCCAAGCGCGCCCCATGCAGCATATTGCAACATGGTTCCTTTGCCATCAAAATCTTTTAATTGTTTAATGGCATTGTTGAAATCGCCACCTTTCAGATAGCATATGCCTGTATAATAATGCGCCAGGTTAGAAGCTTTGGTGCCACTGTATTTGCTCTCAATTTTCAATAACCCCATATGCTGCCCGTCTCCGTTTAATGCTAAGTTGAGTGAATCTACCTGGAAATAGCGTTGAGCATAAGATAATGCCGTAGCTCCCTTTTCTTCACGAGGTGCTTTGTATAATTTAAAATAAGCAAACCCGATTGCTGCAATTAGTACAATGACAGTCGAAACAGTATTAATATTCTTTTTATTTTTTTCGTAGAAGATCGCTAATTTATCAAATACGTTAACTTCTTTTCTAGCTGCAGTTTGCATGCCCGCTTGTGTTCTTGCTTTATTTGCCATTTTAATTGAAATGATTATTTAACTGTTTAGTATAATAGGGTGGTTTAATCTTTTATAAATGGATAAGTGCTATCTGCATATATATCTTCATATAGTTCGCTATCATTTGGCCATGGGCTCTCTTCTGCAAATTGAACTGCTGCTTCTATTTCGTGTTTCACTTTTTCATTTATTTGTTCCATTTGTTCTTCTGTTGCCCATTTGTTTTCCAAAATAGTTTTCATAACCTGGTTGATCGGATCTTTTTCCTTGTATTCTTCCAGCTCTTCTTTAGTGCGATATTTAGCCGGGTCGCTCATAGAATGACCGCGATAGCGATATGTTTTAATTTCCAAAAAAGTGGGTCCTCCACCTTCACGTGCACGCTTTACAGCACGCTCTATACCTTTATGCACTTCTTCACAACTCATTCCATCAACAGAATCACCGGGCATATCAAAGGCATCTGCCATTCGGTATATATCGAGCACTTTTGAAGTACGTTCTACCGAGGTGCCCATAGCATAATAGTTGTTTTCGCAAATAAACACGATAGGTAATTGCCAAAGCACTGCCATGTTAAAAGTTTCATGCAACATACCTTGCCTGGCTGCACCATCACCAAACATACAAATAGTTGCTCTGTCAGTACCTTGGTATTGTTCTGAAAAGGCAATACCTGCACCCAATCCTATCTGCCCCCCAACAATACCATGTCCGCCAAAAAAACGCTTTTCTTTTGAGAAGAAGTGCATACTACCGCCTTTGCCTTTACTGCAACCGGTTGCTTTACCATAAAGCTCTGCCATACAAGCGTTTGCAGTTATTCCTTTAGCAATTGCTAAACCATGGTCGCGGTAGGCGGTAATTAAATTGTCGTCATCACGTATTGCCGTCATTATTCCCGCGGCTATTGCTTCCTGGCCTATATATAAATGGCAAAATCCACGTATTTTTTGCATACCATATAACTGGCCTGCTTTTTCTTCAAAGCGACGCAATAATAGCATTATCTCATACCAGTATAAATATGTTTCTTTGCCAAACGGAGTTTGCACTATTTTTAAATTTGTGCGAAAATATAAAAACTTTCGTTCTTGTCTCTCAGCTTGAGCACTATAAAACATATATCATTATTACAGTTTCGTAATTATTCAAAAGCAACGTTCAGCTTTAAAACACCTATTACCTGTATAACAGGGCCCAACGGTTGTGGCAAAACCAATTTACTGGATGCAATATACTACCTATGTTATACTAAGAGTTATTTTAGTTCATATCAGCAAAGCATTGTCATGCAGGGAACTGATGGGTTTAGAGTAGAAGGGTTTTTTGAAAAAAATGGTGTTAATGAGAAAATATCCTGCAAGTGGGCCGAGGGTAAAAAAGAAATATATGCTAATGATATAATTTATGAAAAACCATCTGATCATATAGGGAAATATGCAAGTGTAATAATTGCACCGGACGATATTGAACTTATAAATGGGGCAAGTGAACAAAGGAGAAAATGGGTGGATAGTATTTTAGGGCAAACAGATATGCTATACCTCGAGAATTTGTTGACCTATCAAAAGGTATTATTACAAAGAAATGCATGGTTAAAACAGCAAAATACCGCTCCTTCAATAGACAGGGCAGCACTGGATTTTTATAACGAGAAGCTTGTTGAAACCGGTAATTATATACATCAAAAACGTGCTGAATTTATTGATTTATTTTTACCTGTTTTACAAAAATTGTATACGCAATTATGCAACGGAAAAGAACAGGTGCAAATCATTTATGAAACTGATCTTTCTGAAAAAAAATTAGCAGCCTGGCTTGAAAGTAGTTTTCAACAGGATATACGACTGCAGCGGACTTCAAGGGGATTGCATAAAGATGACTGGGATTTTATATTAAATACATCTGTATTGAAAAATTTCGCATCCCAAGGCCAAAAAAAGAGCTTTTTATTTGCTTTAAAACTTGCCCAATACGAATATCTTAGAACGCATCACCATAATAACCCGATTTTGTTGCTTGATGATATTTTTGAAAAGCTGGACCAAAAACGTGCTGAAGCATTATTTCAAATGATCCAACACCCGGACTTTGGCCAGGTATTGCTTACCGATACACATATAGAGAGAGTAAAAATAGCCTTCGGAGATAAAAATTCTATAGATTTTATTAATTTACAATAATTATTAATATAGTATATTTATCATTATTTACAGGCTAAATTTTAAAAATTTCTATAAGAATTTTAAAAACTGGATTATATTTACTGTATAAAGTTTATTGAATATAAACGCACTTACGGAATAATCCATTTTAAGGGCAAAAACTGCTATAAAAACAATATGAGTATGATGAAAAAATTACATTCTTTTTTCGGATCAGTATTATTTATTATTATCATTTTTACATGGGGTAATGGCTTTGCACAGTGTGTATCTCCTGCGATAACAACTGCCCCCAATACACAAACTGTCTGTCTTGGAAATACTGCAACTTTTACTGCGGCAGCGAGCGGTTCTGCATCAACAGTACAGTGGCAGGTGAGCACAGATGGCGGAGCAACTTTTACTGCTATTCCCGGTGCGAATTCACCTACTTATAGTTTTGTTACCGCTTTAGCAGATAATGGCAAACAATTTCGGGCTCTATTTGTTAATGCTTGTGGCTCTGCTTATACGACAACAGGGACATTAACAGTGGGTACAGCACCTTCTGTAACAACTAATCCTACCAATCAGGCAGTATGCGCAGGAAGTGCAGTGAGTTTTATTGTAGCTGCAACAGGAACCGCTACACCAACCGTGCAATGGCAGGTTAGTACTGATGGCGGAATTACGTTTAACCCTATTCCTGGTGCTACCAACACTGATCTTACATTCACCAGTTCTGCGGCCGATAACGGTAAACAATACAAGGCAGTATTTGTAAATAGCTGTGGTATAGCAACTACAAGCGTTGCTACATTAACTGTAAGTTCAGTTGCTCCTGTAATTTTAACAAATCCATCTGCTCAATCTATATGTACGGGAAATGTTGTCGATTTTAGTTCATCAGCTTCCAGTACCCCATCTTCTGCTATTCAATGGCAGGTAAGTACTGACGGTGGTCTTACGTACAACAACATAGCGGGTGCAAACAGTAACGTGCTCAGTTTTACAACAGCTTCAACCGATAATGGTAAAGAGTACCGCGCAGTATTTACAAACGCATGCGGTTCTGCATTTAGTCAAGCTGCAATACTTACAATAAATTCAGCTCCTGTCATTAGTACGCAACCAACCAGCGAAACAATTTGCGCTGGAAGTTCTACAAGCTTTTTTGCTAATGCACCGAGTTCGCCCGGATCTACGATACAATGGCAGGTGAGCACAGATGGCATCACATTCAGTAATGTGCCCGGTGCTACAGGTAGCACACTTAGTTTTGTTACTGCTGTAACCGATAATGGTAAAGCATATCGTGCAGTTTTTTTAAATACATGTGGTTCTTCTTTTACTACAATGGCATATCTGACAGTAAGTTCTGCCATTTCTATAACGTCTTCTCCTAGTAATCAATCTGTATGTGCGGGCGCAACTGCTAATTTTTCAGTTGCCGCGACCGGCTCTCCTGCCCCAACTATTCAATGGCAGGTAAGTACTAATGGTGGTGTTACATTTAATAATATAGCAGGCGCTACCAGTGCTACATATAGTTTTACTGCTACAGTTGCAAATGATGCTTCAATTTACCAAGCTGTGTTAGTAAATGCCTGCGGAACTTCTTTTACAACACCGGCATTACTTTCAGTAAATACTCCCTTTACAGTTACTACTTCACCAACAAGCCAAACAGTATGTGCCGGCTCGGCTGTAACTTTCCTTTGCGGCTCTACAAGTTCTCCTGCAATACAATGGCAAAGAAGCACAGATGGGGGTGTAACGTTTAGCAATATTGCAGGTGCTACGAGTGGGTCATACAACTTTACTACCGCTGTAACAGATAATGGTTCCATCTACCGTGCACAATTTGTAAGTGTTTGCGGTACTTCTTATACTACTGTTGCTTTGTTAACAGTAAGTAATTCAGCACCTATTGTAATAACTTCACCCAGCGCACAAACAGTCTGCCCAGGAACCGCAGCTACCTTTAACGCTGCGGCTCTCAGCGTGCCGATCCCAACAGTTCAATGGCAGGTAAGTACTAATGGTGGCGTCACATTTAATCCAATTGCAGGTGCTACTAATACAACATTTAGTTTTACAACTTCAGCAGCTGACAATGGTAAATTATATCGCGCCCAATTTGCAAACGTTTGTGGTTCGGCAATTACAACAAATGCTTTGTTGAATATTGGTTCGGGCCTACCTGTTGTAACAACTACGCCTGCTAATCAAACTGTATGCGCAGGTGCTACAGCCTTTTTTACAGCTTCGGCTACTTCATCACCGGCGTCTACAATTCAGTGGCAGTTGAGCACTGATGGTGGTAATACATTTAACAATATTGCTGGTGCTACTAATAATAGCTTTAGCCTAACAACAGTTGTTGCCGATAATAATAAGAGGTTCCGTGCTTTATTTGTTAATCTTTGCGGGTCTACATTTAGTCAGGCAGGTATTCTCACTGTCGGATCTGCAGCTTCGTCGGTAACAACAAATCCAGTAAGTCAAACTGTATGTACCGGAGTACCCGTTACTTTTACAGCTGCTGGTACCGGAAACCCGCTTCCAACAATGCAATGGCAGGTAAGTGCGGATGCCGGTGTTACATTTAGTGCAATTGCAGGTGCTACAAGCAATGCATTTACATTTACTCCTGCTCCTACAGATAATGGTAAATTATACCGTGCGGTGTTTTCTAATGTTTGTGGCTCGGCTACCACAACAGAAGCGTTACTTACTGTTGGCACAGGTGCGCCTGTAGTCGCAATAAGCCCGGCAAGCCTTACGGTTTGTACAGGAAGCACAGCAGTTTTTACAGCGTCTGCCATATCATTCCCTGCACCGGTACTTCAATGGCAATTAAGTACAGACGGAGGAACAACATTTAACAATATAGCAGGTGCTACTAATAATAATTTCAGTTTTGTAACAGCTACTACGGATAATGGGAAACAGTATCGTGTATTATTTACAAATATTTGCGGTTCTGCATTCTCTCAAACTGCAGCACTTACTGTTGGCACAGGACTTCCGGCAGTAATTACATCTCCTACCAACCAAATAGTATGTGCCGGGTCTCCCGCTACCTTTACCGGTACAGGGACTGGTTTCCCGTCTCCATCCATTCAATGGCAGGTAAGCACAAATGGAGGTGTTACTTTTAGTAGCGTAGCTGGAGCAACTTCGAGTACATATAGTTTCGTATCAGCAGGAGCAGATAATGGTAAAATATTTAGAGAGGTATTTACAAATGTATGTGGTAGTACATTGGCTCCATCAGCTAGTTTAACAGTTGGTACCACTATTCCGACAGTAACAACACAGCCGCTTGCACAAACAGTGTGTACAGGTTCTACTGTCAATTTTACTTCAATAGCAACAGGATTTCCAACACCAACCATTCAATGGCAAGTGAGCACAGACGGTGGCGTAACATATAACAATATAGCAGGTGCTAACACTATTAACTATAGTTTTGCGACATCAGTTGCCGATAATGGCAAAATATTCAGGGCATTGTTTATGTCTGTTTGTGGGGCAACTTATTCATTGGGCGTTTCTCTTACTGTTGACGTGCCTACAGTTATTACAGCTAGTCCTTTGACGCAAACAGTATGTGCCGGTACATCGTTAACGCTTAATTCGGGTGCTACGGGAATACCAGCTCCAACTATTCAATGGCAGGTAAGCCCTAACGGTGGCGCTTCATGGCTCAACATAACCGCGGCCAACTATCCTTCATATACGTTTGTTCCTACGCCTGCAAACAATGGTTATCAATATAGGGCTGTTTATACTAACTTCTGCGCAACCGTAAATACAGCAGTTGCTACGATTACTGTCAATTCATTACCTGCAATTACATCTCAACCGACAAATACAGAGGTATGTGAAGGATCTGTAGCAACATTTAATATAAATGGAACAGGCACAGGTATTACCTACCAATGGCAAATGAATATCGGTGCAGGCTTTGTAAATGTACCGGCTGGTGCACCATATGTTGGCGGTAATACAAATACATTGAAGGTTATTCCTGTTACTACTGCAATGAGTGGCTATACATTCCGTTGTATTGTTTCAGGAGTATGCCCGCCTGTTCAAATATCTAATGTTGTAAGACTTGCGATTGATACCTTACCGGTATTGATATCACAGTCACCAAGTGCCGCTACCTGTCAGTTTACGCCGATCAGCTTCAGTGTAAATGCAATTGGAACAAGACTTAAATACCAATGGATGATAAATGATCCGGGAGGTTCTCCGGGAAGCTACACTACACTTTCTGACGGTTCTGTATATTCAGGTACAAATACTAAAACACTGACGATACTTGACCCACTTGTAAACATGAATGGTTCTATTTACCATTGTGTCATAACTGCTGCGTGTACACCAACTATTACAACTGTACCAGATACTTTAACTATTTATACTGCACCACGTATTACTAATCAGACTTCTTCAAATGTTACCGTTTGCAATAGCGCAAATGATAGCTTCCTTGTGGTAGCTACTGGAACTAACCTGTCCTATCAATGGCAAATAAGTACTAATGGTGGAAGTACGTGGGCCAATATTGCATCTGCTGCACCTTATGGAGGCGTAACAACTCCAACTCTAACAATAACAAATGCAACACTGAACATGAGTGGAAATCAGTATCGTATAATTGTTACCGGCACATGTGCTCCTGCTGATACTTCAGCTGTTATTTTCTTAAGCATTACCAATAACACAACATGGATCGGACAAGCGGATACTAAATGGTCAAATATTGCTAACTGGAGTTGCGGAGTATTACCATTGTCAACTACAGAGGTATATATTAGCTCATCTGCCCCGCATATGCCAGCAGTAGATATAACAGGTGCAATTTGTGATAGTATTTATTTTGGGGAAAATACTTCGTTATCTTTTAGTGGTGCGGGAAATAAGCTGGAATTAAAGGGCTCCCCAATTTGTGATCTTTGCACATTCGATGCTTCGAAAGGCACGGTTATATATTCCGGTACAAAACCACAGCTGGTTATAGGTGCATCTACCTACAATAATATCCAGATACAGGGCACAGGAATCAAAACAATATATAAGGGAGATGTTACTACTACAGGTTCACTTTCTATGCTATCCGGTTTGATGGTATTAGGCGATAATAGTGTAAACTTTGGTCCTAATGCAAACATATTGGGTGGTAGTAATGCTTCATACATGGTAACAAATGGAATGGGCGTCATTCGTATGGAGAATATAGGTTCGGGTGGTAAAACAGCGGATCAATTTGTACCTCTGTCTGACGGGTCTTCTTATACGCCGCTTACTTTCTCTAACAGTGGTGTGGCAAGCCTTTATACTATTGCTGTTTACAATAATATAAATAGCAGCTACGACCAGATATCCCTAAGACCTACAGGTAGTGCATTAACGCAATATGCTGTAGGTAAATCATGGTTATTATCATCTAATGGCGATAGTGCAAATGTTACGCTCAAGTTGCAATGGAACGCTTCTGATGAATTAACTGATTTCAACAGGAATGCTTGTTATATATCAACGTATAATAATCCTGATTGGGGATATGCTCCTTCTATTTCTAATTCTCTTGGCAACGATCCGTATACACTTACTATGACGGGACTTAGTAAAATGACCGTATTTGCTGTAACGAGCGCAGTTGACGGAAAGACCTTTGTGGCAAGACATGGAACAGTTACTGTTTATCCAAATCCTGCAAGTACTACTTTGAATGTTAAATTCAATGGCACACCGGGCAGGAATGTGAATATGTATATCCTCAATAACTTTGGCAGAGAGGTATATAGGGTTGCAGTAAATCCATATGATTATCAGGATGGAATTGTTCCTGTTGATGTTACGAACCTGTATCCTGGTGAGTATATAATAAGTGTGGAAGACGTGGATGATAATAGTGAGATACGAACTTCAAGGTTTATTAAGCCATAATATTTTCAATAGCTTTAAAAGGTGCTTAGAATCTAAGCACCTTTTTTATGTCCCATAATTGAGTATTAAATATATTTAATGTATTTCGTCGATGTAAGATTTTATAGATATCAATTTTTTAACCTCTCATGATTTACACTTACCTTTGTGGCTCGAAAAAATAGCGCTGTAAGGACCAACGCTTAAAAAATATATTATGGGCTACGTAAAAGAGCGATTTAAAGAAATAGCTGACAAACATGCAAAAGACATTAAAAGCTTAATTGAGCAGCATGGAAATAAAAAATTGGATGAGGTAACTATTGCACAGGCATATCAGGGTATGCGCGGTATTCCCGGGCTTATTACAGAAACTTCACTTCTTGATTCAAATGAAGGTATACGTTTTCGAGGGTTCTCTATCCCCGAACTAAGAGAAAAACTTCCTAAAATTCAGGATGGTAATGAACCATTACCTGAAGGATTGTTTTACCTGATGTTGATTGGTGATGTGCCCAATCATGAAGATGTAGATCATATTTCTGCAACATGGGCACGTCGTTCGCACGTTCCCAATCACGTGTTTGATGTTATAGAAGCATTGCCTGTTTCTGCACATCCCATGACACAGTTTTGTACTGCTATTCTGGCATTACAAACAGAATCAAAATTTGTTAAGGCATATTCAGATGGTATTAGCAAAAAGGAGTATTGGGATTATGTGTATGAAGATACGATGACACTGATAGCACGCTTACCACGTGTTGCCGCTTACATCTATCGTCGCAAATATAAAGCAGGAGAACATATTCAGCCTGATGGTATGCTAGACTGGGCTGCCAATTTTGCTCATATGCTGGGTTATGAAGATGAGAGCTTTAAAGAACTGATGCGCCTATATCTTACTATTCATGCAGATCATGAAGGTGGTAATGTTTCTGCACATGCTACTCATTTAGTAGGGTCTGCACTAAGTGATCCTTATTTGTCGTTTGTTGCTGGTATGACGGGGCTTGCAGGACCACTACACGGATTAGCTAACCAGGAAGTAGTTCGTTGGATTGATGAAATGTATAAGGAATTGAATACCGAAGACCCTTCAAAAGAACAGATAGCTGAGTATATTAAAAAGACATTATTGCAAGGTAAAGTTGTACCGGGTTACGGGCATGCGGTATTGCGCAAAACAGATCCACGTTTTACAGCTCAAATGGAGTTTGCAAAACGTCACTGCCCCGATGACAATATGATAAAAACAGTATGGCATGTATATGAGGTTGCTCCTGCTATATTAGAAGGTACAGGTAAGATTAAAAACCCCTGGCCAAATGTAGATGCGCATTCCGGTGCTTTATTGAAGCATTACGGGCTTGTTGAAGAAGATTTTTACACTGTATTATTTGGTGTATCCCGTGCATTGGGGGTACTAGCGAGCCTATGCTGGGACAGGGCGTTGGGATTCCCGATAGAACGTCCAAAGTCTATGACAACAGATTGGATAAAGAAATTTATAGCTAAAGGTGAACCGGTAGCTTAATATTTTTTGATGAATAAATAGTAAGAAGCATGCAGTATCACTGCTGCTTTTTATTTTTACAAAATATAAAACCAAAACAATGAACAAAGGTCCAATATCTCAGTTTATACAACATCATTATCGCCATTTCAATGCTGCTGCACTGGTAGATGCTGCAAAAGGATATGAAACACATTTGCTTGAAAATGGTAAAATGCTAGTATCACTAGCTGGAGCCATGAGTACGGCTGAGCTGGGTATTTCACTGGCAGAAATGATTCGCCAGGATAAAATACAGATCATTAGTTGCACAGGTGCAAACCTAGAAGAAGACATTATGAATTTGGTTGCCCATACGCACTACAAGCGTGTTCCCCACTATCGTGATCTGAGCCCAAAAGAAGAATGGGAATTATTAGAACAGGGGTATAACCGTGTTACTGACACTTGCATACCTGAGGAAGAAGCTTTTCGCAGGATACAGAAACATATCTTTAAAATATGGAAAGATGCACAAGATAAAGGAGAACGTTATTTTCCGCATGAGTATATGTATAAGCTATTGCTGAGCAAAGTAATGGAAGCTGATTATGAGATAGATACCAAGCATAGTTGGATGATCGCTGCTGCAGAGAAGAACCTTCCAATCATAGTACCGGGTTGGGAAGACAGTACTATGGGCAACATCTTCGCTTCATACTGCATCAAAGGTGAACTCAATGCTTCTACGATGAAGAGTGGTATTGAGTATATGGTTTGGCTGGCAGACTGGTATCGCAAGAATTCGGGTGGTAAAGGTATTGGTTTCTTCCAGATAGGAGGGGGTATAGCAGGAGATTTTCCAATTTGCGTAGTACCCATGATGTACCAGGACCTGGAATGGCATGATGTGCCTTTCTGGAGCTATTTCTGCCAGATAAGCGATAGTACTACTTCTTATGGCTCATACAGTGGGGCAGTGCCTAATGAAAAAATTACCTGGGGTAAGTTAGATATCAATACACCAAAATTTATAGTTGAAAGTGATGCTACTATTGTAGCTCCGCTGATATTTGCTTATTTATTGGGTTGGTGATAATTGAAGATACTATCAAATAATAAAGAGGTCGTAATAAATCGCAACCTCTTTTATTTTTCTTGTTGTCAATTTGCTAGTTAACAACCATCATCATCTCTTTTATATCAGCCATTATTCTTTTAGCGATATTATTAGCCATGGTCTCACTACTGCTTTCTGAATAAATGCGAATAATGGGTTCTGTATTTGATGTGCGCAAATGCACCCAGTCATTGTCAAATTCTATGCGCAGCCCGTCCTCAGTATTGATTGGCTGCTTTTTGTATTTCTTCTTTATCTGTTCAAAAATGTTCTTCACATTTACCGATTCATCCAGTTCTATTTTATTTTTTGAGATAAAATAATCAGGATAAGTTGCTCGCAATGCTTTCACGCTCTTACCTGATTTTGCAAGATGTGTAAGAAACAAAGCGATACCAATTAAAGCATCACGCCCATAATGCAGTTCGGGGACTATAACTCCACCATTTCCCTCACCGCCGATCACCGCAGTTACTTCTTTCATTTTCTTTACTACATTCACTTCTCCTACAGCGCTGGGGAAATACTGTCCTCCGTGTTTTTCTGTTACATCTTTAAGCGCGCGGGTAGAAGATAGATTGGATACGGTATTGCCTTTTTTATTAGCTAATACATAATCAGCAATAGCAACGAGCGTATACTCTTCACCAAACAAGCTACCGTCTTCACAAACAAAACACAACCTATCTACATCCGGGTCAACAGCAATGCCAAGGTTGGCATTCTTTTTTTCTACTGTTGAGCATAGGTCTCTTAGGTTCTCAGGTAATGGTTCCGGATTATGGGCAAATTTTCCCGTCACTTCATCATTAATTACAATAATATCTTCTACCCCAAGAGCTTTTAATAATGCAGGTACTGCTATAGCACCTGTAGAGTTTACCGGGTCAACAACAATTTTGAAATTCTTCTTTTTAATAGCTTTTACATCAACCAGCGGGTGAGCTAGTATTGCGTCAATATGTTTTTGTAAAAGCGTGGTATCGTTTGTTAAGCTACCAAGTTTATTAATGTCTGCAAACACTGTCTCACTCTTTTCTGCATAATCCAAGATCCATTTTCCTGCTTCTGCACTTAAAAACTCGCCATCTTTGTTGAGCAATTTTAATGCATTCCATTCTTTAGGGTTATGGCTGGCTGTAAGTATAATACCCCCTGCAGCAGATTCTGTTTTTACAGCCATTTCTACTGTAGGAGTAGTACTTAATCCCAGGTCTATAACATTGAACCCACAATTTTGTAAAGTTGCAGTAACAATATTGCGCACCATTTCTCCGGATATGCGTCCGTCTCTACCAATAATTATTTTATTATTGTTCCCTTCTTTTTGTATCCATGCTCCATAAGCAGCTGTGAATTTCACAATATCTATTGGTGTAAGCCCTATTCCGGGTTTGCCCCCGATCGTTCCCCTGATCCCGGAAATTGATTTGATTAATGTCATAAAAAATAGTTGCTACTAAGGTAACTCATTTGCTAAAATTGTACCAATTGCAAAACGCTGCAATCTTTTTGCAGCGTTTGTATGTATAAAGTACATTATTATATTGTTATACTTGCTGCAATGCAGCTCTTATCTTGCCTTCCACTTCAGCCGCTACTTCAGGATTGTCGTTCAGGAATTGTTTCACAGCATCGCGACCTTGACCTATCTTACTTTCATTGTAACTAAACCATGAACCGCTTTTTTGTATGATGTTTAATTCTACACCCATGTCTATGATCTCTCCTGTTTTACTAATACCTTCTCCAAAGATGATATCAAACTCTGCCTGGCGGAAGGGTGGTGCTACTTTATTCTTTACCACTTTCACACGTGCACGGTTACCGCTTGCTACATCGCCGTCTTTTATCTGGTTGATGCGGCGTATATCTAAACGAACTGAAGCGTAGAATTTAAGCGCATTACCGCCGGTTGTTGTTTCTGGATTGCCGAACATAATACCTATTTTTTCGCGAAGCTGGTTGATGAATATGCAGCAGCAGCCCGTGCGGGATATAGTTGCAGTAAGTTTACGAAGCGCCTGGCTCATCAGCCTTGCCTGCAGGCCCATTTTGCTTTCCCCCATTTCACCTTCCAATTCACTTTTAGGTACCAATGCAGCTACCGAATCTATAACTACCACATCTACTGCGCCTGAAGATATAAGCCTGTCAGCTATTTCCAGTGCCTGTTCGCCATAATCGGGTTGAGAAATAATAAGGCTGTCTACGTCTACACCCAGCTTTCTTGCATAAGATGCATCAAAAGCATGCTCCGCATCTATGATAGCGCATATACCACCTTTTTTCTGTGCCTGTGCTATTGTATGAATGGCTATAGTTGTTTTACCACTACTTTCAGGCCCATATATCTCTATCACGCGTCCACAGGGTAAACCACCCACGCCCAGCGCTACATCAAGTCCCAGTGAACCGGTGCTGATAACATCTATCTTGTCCTTTTGTTTGTCGCCCAGCATCATTACCGAGCCCTTGCCATAGTCCTTTTCGATCTTGTCTAATGCCAGTTTAAGAACTTTTAATTTTTCGTCTGTTGCCATTTTTCCGTTATTTAAATGATTAGAATATTTTGTCAAAAATAATGGAAAAACTACTACGTAATATGTCTTTTTTCAAGAAGATATTCACATTTTGATTATTATCAGAAGAGTTTACAGGAAAGAGTTTGAGCCTGTTTTAGGATAGAAAATGTGGTTAAGTTTAAAGTATCTCCCGCAGATACTCGGGGAAACTCGCTGAAAAAACCGCAGAACTGTGCGGACCACTTAATTTTAAAAGTCCCCTCGTTACCAAGGGGACTTTCTATATAGAGTTACAAGTATACTATATTTTAAAGTGGCTGAATGCTTTATTAGCTTCTGCCATGCGGTGTGTATCTTCTTTCTTTTTATAAGCGGCACCCTCACCTTTTGCTGCTGCTACTATTTCGTTAGCCAGTTTATCGCTTATAGATTTACCATTGCGTTCGCGGCTATAGCGTATGAGCCATTTCATGCTCAAAGATATTTTACGATCGGGGCGAACTTCTGTTGGTATCTGGAAAGTGGCACCACCAATACGGCGGCTGCGAACTTCTACACTTGGTGTAACGTTCTGCAACGCTTTTTTCCACACTTCGTACCCGTCTTCAGAGCTGATCTTTGCAACCTTATCCAATGCATCGTAGAATGCGCTGAGTACAGTTGTTTTATTACCACCTTCCATCAGGCAGTTTACGAAACGGGTTACGTTCTTGTCTTTAAACTTTGGATCCGGTGCTAACGGAATTTTTTTTGCTTGTGCTTTTCTCATTGTTTATTATGAATAGCGAATATTATTTAAGTTATTTTTTAGCTGCGGCTCCGCCCTTAGCTTTTTCACGTTTAGTACCGTATTTACTGCGGCTTTGTTTGCGGTCTTTTACGCCTGCTGTATCCAGCGCGCCGCGAACAATGTGGTAACGCACACCTGGTAAATCCTTCACACGGCCACCGCGTATCAATACGATAGAGTGCTCCTGTAAATTATGACCTTCACCTGGTATATAAGCTATCACCTCTACCTTATTGGTAAGGCGCACTTTAGCCACTTTACGCAGGGCTGAGTTTGGTTTTTTAGGGGTAGTTGTGTACACACGGGTACAAACACCGCGACGTTGAGGGCAAGCATCCAAAGCACGAGACTTTGACTTGGCGCGTATCTGCTGACGACCTTTACGAACTAATTGTTGAATTGTAGGCATTCCTGACCTTTAATATAATTTTTAAATGGAGTGCAAAGGTAGCGCAAAAAGTAGAAAGTAAAAAGTCAAAAGTTAAAAATAATTTGACATTTGTTAATGGCCGAATTTCATCTGTCGGGTCTAGGGTTCGAGTTCCTACGGAACCACAATAGAAATGTTTCATTTGCTTCCGCTCACTTCCGCTTTCTTCCACATATAAAATATGTAATATGGTTGACTGGTAAGGGTTTAAGTGATTTTGCTTCCTATCCGGAGAAAAAAGCGGAAGTGGAAAGGGTTTCCTGCAGTACCCAATATTCGGACTTGCAGACCTTGAAATGTCCCAGGGATGAAATAATTGCTTTTGTGAGGGTTAAGTTTATAAGTGATTGAAAATTAAGTAGTTAATAGATTTTGAAAACTTTCCAAATGTCGCATCCTGTCACATTTGGTAATTGGCTAATTTGTTTCTCCCAATACGGAAAAGAAGACGGGAGCTTTGCCGGATAATGATATTTTAAATATGTATACCAGCAGGTTCAAAGATACGAAATGGGGGTACCCGAAAACAAATATTTGTTTTAGCATATCAATTAGGTTATTGCTAATAGGAAAAATATTATCGCAAGTTTGGGTTACCTTTTTTGCATGCCCCTCTACGACGTAGCCATGAGACTAAGCAGCGTGTGGGAAAATAGTATGTTGTTTTCTTATCCCTATATTTAATACCTACTTATTAAACCATTTGTATTTTTATTGATAATTCACCGTTATGCTAAAGAAAATATTTATAGGCCTGTTGGTAATAATAATTGTATTGCAGTTTATAAGACCAGCGAAAAACAGAATGGAAATACCAGGTACTTATGGCATAGGCAAACAATATCCAGTTCCGGTAAATGTTGTAAGTATTTTAGAAAAAGCCTGCTACGATTGCCATAGCAATACTACACGTTACCCATGGTATAATAATATACAACCTGTGGGTTGGTGGCTAAATAATCATATAAAAAAAGGCAAAGGTGAGCTAAACTTTAGTGAGTTTGGTAATTACAGTTTTGCAAAACAGGCAAAAAAACTGCATAAAGTTGCCAAAGAAGTAAAGGAGGGTGGAATGCCGCTGAATAGCTATACCTGGATACATAGAGATGCCATACTAAATGAAGATGATAAAACAGCCCTCGTAAACTGGGCTGAGGGGTTGAGCAAACAAATAGCTACAGTACATAATATAGATATGAGCAAAAAGGTACCTAAAAGTTAGTTGGTTACTAAGAAAAACTCTTTGGTAGTTTAATGTAATAAAAAAAGGGGCTTTGCAGCCCCCAATGAAAGTACCCCCTTATCCTCTTCTTCAACTTACAGGTAGCACCATACATTCAAATATTTTAAACATCTCCGTATTCTCTTCATGGAGGCTTATCTCATCTATAGCTTCATCACCGGATATCATTTTTTGTGCCAGGTTACCGATCCAATAAGGTGCCGTATTTGCTGCATCATTTTCATTGATGCCTGTATGTCCAAAGTTGTATTTTGGGTTCTCTGCATTCACCGCATGCACACATGCATGTAGCATGGTGTCACAGAGACTGGGAACAGAGCGTTCCATGGTCCAAACGTTTACCTGTATATTTCGCGGATTGATGCTATCGTCAAAGCTATGTGCTTTGCTGCGTGGCTGGGAATAATAAAATCTTATGTTCATTTTTATGGTCGTTTTTTTTATGAGATTTGCAATTATATAAGGTGCTACATCAGTATTGTCGAAAAAGGGATGAAGGCTTATTCTTTCATAAAACTCCCTGCTGCGCAGCAGGCGGTTTGCTTTTTCTACAGCTATCTGTATATTATTGCGCTTACCGGTATACTTTATAATTATCATACCTCAATTCACGCTTTTAGTTTAATGTTATGTTATAATTAATGTTTTTCATAGTGATAAGGATAGCCTGACACAAAAGTCTTGTTATTATAGTCTTCTATCAACGTGAAAAAGTGTAAGAAAGGGAGGGTATTTTTCACGGGGTGGAAAAACTTGCATGTTTGATATATTTGTATGTAACTTGTTTTAAAACATACACATATGCCGGTAAGATTACAACAACAAACAGATACAAGCGACGATCCGCAGGTAATAGACCTGACCAGCTATGAGACAGGTCGCCAGAATTTTAGAAACCACTATTTTTTAGAAGGGTGTAATAGTGTGTTTGGTGGCCAGGATATAGCAATACCCTGGGACGAGCTGAACAATTCGGTAAATACTTTTTGTGCTCAGTATAGCCTTGACCCCGGTATGGTAGCTCTGCGTTTTGTGTATTGCTATAGTATAGATTCTACAGAGCTCTTTTTGCGTGTGCAGCTATTGACCATGATACAGCAGCCACCACCTAATAATAATACCTATACGCTGGTAGATACCCCATGTGCATGGTACCAGGTAAGTGATGCAGGTATGGTGCCCACTGCAGATACCAACCTGGATGATATAATGTACCTGACCAATTTTTACTATTGCGATTATGGCAACCAGTGTGATGTGACACAACTGCAACAATTGGCAGGAGATGGGGGAATTGAATTTGCAAGAACAGATACTTTTCCCTGGCAAAATGAGATATGGCAGATGTATATAGACAACGGCTCGCCGACAGCTGCCAAGATATGTTTTGGAGCTTGCTCTTACGTTAAAAAAAGTGATGGCAGCCAATTAGAAATATGGCCGCATGGTTTGGTATTATACCTTCAAAATTCAGAAGGTGAGGATATGCTGGATGATAATACTTATATCGTGCTATTTGAAAACAAAGGCTGCGATATGGGCACACTTTGCCCAACAAATTGTGGTGTGTATATAGATCCTGCTGGATAGGTATATACTTTCATACACTATAAGTTATTAAATGCAACTGCTTTTATATCTTGCACTAAATAGTTAGGGTTTAAGATGTATTATTTGCTTTGGGCGTTGCCGGGTAAAATATTTGCTATAATAATTGGCTTCATTTACCTGAGGAAATTGCCACTGGCATACAGGCTTATTTTACTACAGGTTGTGCTGGCTATAAGTGCAGAACTATATGGCAGGCAACTTGCCAAGTATTCAGTGCATAATGCATGGGTATTTAATATTTACAATCTTTCAGATCTTATATTGACAGGTACAGTAGCCGGCTTGCTATTGGGTAAAGTAAAGTATGCAAGCATTGCCTATTACCTGGTAGCGATCATGTGCATATTCTGGAGTATTGAAGTGTATGTATATGGTATTCATCACCTGGCGAGTTTATTTTTTACCGGCAGTTGTATAGTACTTGCACTGTTATACATATGGTTACTGTATAGTAAGTTGTTATTTACTAAAAAGATATTGAAAGAGCCTGTATTCTGGTTGAGCATATCTGTGATCTTATATTTCGGGTGCTGTCTTCCATACTTTGGCTTATATAATTATTTGATTGCTCACGAATATGTAATTGCAAAAAAATTAATGAATATAAACAGGGTGCTCAATTTTTTAAGATACCCCCTAATAGGCGTATGTTTTATAATTGCAGCTAAGAAATATGACAGGATAACCCAAACAGGAAACTGATATGAATGATATACTGGCAACCATAATTCTAACAACATTATTGATATTGCTACTTATAGCCGGTGTAGTTATAGTAATATTTATTGCGAACAGGCGACATACACAACAACAAATATCTATAGCCCAAATGCAGGTGGATTATGAAAAAGAATTGCGAACTGTAGAACAAGAGGTGCAGGAAGAGGTGTTGCTGAATGTATCGAGGGAATTGCATGATAATATCGGACAATTACTTACAGTGATGCATATGCAAATGGAGCAGGAAAAACTGCAAAAACCTGAGGTAATAAACCCCATGTCGGGTACATTGCAGGATACTATTCAGCAGGTGCGCATGCTGGGCCGCAGCCTGAATAATGAATGGCTGGAACAGAACGGACTAACTGGGATTATTAATAATGAAGTGAGCAGGCTTAGACAATTAGATAGGTTAAAAATCCATTGGAATCATGATAATTTGGAGCCAAAGCTGGAAAAAGATCAGCGTGTTATGGTGTTCAGAATGTTCCAGGAGATCATAAATAATGCTTTAAAGCATTCGGGCGCTGAGAATATTTATATAGAACTGAAAGGCAGTGATGGTTTTTATCTTACTGTAAAAGATGATGGGAATGGATTTGATACAGACGAGATAAAAGCTACAGGTAAGGGTTCGGGGTTAAGAAATATGGAAAAGCGTGCGTCCCTATCGCATATAGATTTTGAAATGATCGCAGCAAAAGGAAAAGGTAGTACATTTATCCTGAAAATAAAGAAGGGATAATTATTGTATTTCATGCCTGATCCTGTATCAATCATATTAGTTGATGACCATACAATCGTCCGCAAAGGGCTGAGGACATTGATAGAAAGTATGGGCGGCTACACAATTGAAAGTGAATTTGATAATGGCAAGTTCCTGGTAGATAATATTCCTTTGAAGACAGAGCCACATCTGATTATCATGGACCTGGCAATGCCGCAAATGGATGGTAAAAAAACAATGGAGTGGTTTGTTGAAAACTGCATTTCTTACCCTGTACTCATTTTAACTCTTGATACTTCTGAGAGAACAATTATTGAATTGTTCAGATTGGGAGTGCGCGGTTATATATCAAAAACCTGCTCGGCACAAGAGTTAAAGCAAGCAATAGATGATATTATATTTTCCGGCTATTATCATAATGAGTTTATGATAAACGCTATGCATAGCGGGATGAAAGAAACTGAAGACGACAGGAAAAAGAAAATACTATCTAATATAACCGACAGGGAAAGACAGTTTTTGCAATTAGTATGTGATGAAAAAGAATACACGTACGATCAGATAGCTGATATTATAGGTGTACATCGCCGCACCGTAGACGGGTACAGGGAGGCATTATTTGAAAAGTTCAATGTTAAGTCAAAAACGGGTCTTGTTTTATTTGCAATTAAGTATGGCCTGGCACCTCATTTAACGTAAGATATAGGAGGAATATATTTTATTTCTAATAACAATCTAAAAGATGAATTAGTCGTTAGAACTGTTATTTTTGTTTTTCCTAAAAAGCCAATTATGCAATCATTTGATTTTAAGAAAATACGTATAGATCTGCTCATCATTGTTGGGTTCGCTATAGTATCTCTTTTATTTTGTTATCCGCAGTTACAAGGTAAAAAACTGGTGCAGGGGGATAATATAAACTGGCAGGGTATGGCAAGAGAGGGTATGGCATACCACGATTCTACAGGGAAAGATGTATTGTGGACCAATTGTATATTTGGCGGTATGCCCAGCTACACTATTTATGTGGCTGCTTCAGGGCACGATTATGTTTCATATATACAAAGCATTTTACAAGCAATAGGTAAGCCGGCGTATTTCTTTTTTATAGCCATGCTGGCTTTTTATATTTTAATGCGGGTGCTGCATGTAAACAGATGGTTGAGCGCTATTGGCGGTTTGGCATATGCATTCTCTTCGTTTAACGCAGTAATTGTAATGGTGGGGCATGAGACACAGATGTTGTCTTTAGGCTACCTGCCGGCGGTTTTAGCAGGTTTCTTTCTTATATACCGTGGAAGATTGCTACCGGGGGCAGCCCTGTTTGCTGTGTCATTATCGTTAATGGCTGCGAACAATCACTTCCAGGTAATATACTACACACTTATTCTACTGGTTATTGCGGGTATAGGTATGTTGTATGCTGCTGTAAAAGAGAAAAAAATAGCCACCTTCTTTATTGCTGTTGTTGTGAGTATTGCTGCAGGTTGTTTGGGTGCTGCAACTAACATGGCCTCTATTCTTACCACACAAGAGTATGCCAAAGAAACGATGCGGGGAGGTCAGAGTGAATTGTCTGTACATGATGCTAAAAAAAGTGGCGGGCTGGATAAAGAATATGCCTTTAGATGGAGTAATAGTTTCGGAGAAACATTTACGCTCATGGTCCCATATTTATTTGGCGGCTCTGTTGATGAAGATGCAGACAAGGCGCCTAAGACAGCAGAGGCTACTAATATGACCGAACATTTACCATTGTACTGGGGACCGCAACCATTTGTGCAAGGGACCGTATACTTTGGAGCAGTTATTTGTTTTCTTTTTGTATTGAGCATTTTGGTCATCAGAAGCCCACATAAGTGGTGGATGCTTGCTGTTTGCGCATTAGCAGTATTGATGTCATTCGGGAAAAATTTTGCGTCGTTCAATTATTTTCTTTTCGATCATTTACCCATGTTAAATAAGTTCAGAACTCCTGCTATGATACTGGTACTGCCGCAAATGCTATTCCCTGTCATGGCAATATGGTGTGTGCAGCAGATCATTGACAAAAAGGATACAGATGCTAATGAGATATGGAAAAACATAAAGATAGCAGGAGGAATAACTATCGGGTTATGCATATTACTTGGCCCACTGGGAAGTATGTTCTTTGACTATACCGGAGGCGAAGATGCAAGGTTGCAACCCGAAATGGTAAAAATATTAAAAGAAGACAGGGGCAGCCTTGCTACTAAAAGCAGCCTTTTCAGTGCATTCTATATTTTACTGGCAAGCGGATTGCTATGGGCATACCTGAAAAATAAGATCAAACTAAACGTATTGTATATAGGACTTGGATTAGTAGTAGCTATTGACCTGATACCTGTATGCGCTCATTACCTGAGTAGTGATAAGTATGAAGACCTGCCTGATTATGCCACTTATTTTGAAAATGAATTGGACAGGCGTCATTGTAAGGAAGCGTATAACGCGGTGCTAAAAGATAAAGACCCTTATTTCCGGGTATTGGATATTTCGCAGAGAGATCCGTACAATGACGGCGTGCAGGCTTATTATTTTAAATGCGTTGGTGGTTATCATCCTGCAAAAATGGAAGCATATCAAGACCTGATAGACGTGCACTTGAGTAATGGTTTTAATGGACAAGTACTTAATATGCTGAATACGAAATATATTATTGCCAGCAACAATCAAAACGGCCCGGCAGGGGTTATCCCAAACCCTACGGCTTGTGGTAATGCATGGTTTGTAAACGAAGTGAAATGGGCCAACACAGCAGATGAAGAAATGAAAATGATGAATGCCGCCAATATAGGTGATACAGGGCATAACCCTAACGACTTCGATCCGCGAAAAACTGCGATAGTAAGAACAAGTTTTAAAGACCAGTTATCCGGGTATAATTTTGGAAAAGACAGTACATCATTTGTAAAACTGGCTCAATATGGGCTTGATGATCTCTCGTTTACCTCAAGCAATAATAAAGATGGGCTTGCTGTTTTCTCTGATATGTATTATAACAATGGCTGGGAAGCGTATGTAGATGGTAAAGAAACACCTATTATTAAAGCCAACTACGTACTGCGTGCCATAAAAATACCCGCAGGGCAACATAAGATAGAATTCCATTTCAGGCCAAAGAGCTATGAGCATGGTAATACAATAGCGCTCATTAGCAGCCTGTTGATAATTGCGATAGCATTTGGCGGAATATACCAGGCAACAAAAAAGCAAAAAACTACTGAAGTATAAAATAATGGGCAATGATACCGATAATATGATACGCAGTACTTTCCGTATGAGGAAGGAACATAGTGCCGGTTTTTATATTGCCGATTTCATCTTTCGAAAAATATTCAGACAAAATGCAGGTGTTAAATGGGCAGTTCATCATACCAGCACTATTCATTGCCCTGAAAAATTACATATTGGTAAAGAAACATTTCCTGCAGATTCTCCCGGTGTATATATTAATGCCAGCAATGGTGTAACAATAGGGGATTACACAAACCTGGGACCTAATGTTGGGATATTGTCTGTTAATCATGATGTAGTTAATAATGATCTGCAGGTAACTGCGCCGCCTATAGAAATAGGAAAATTTTGCTGGCTGGGAATGGGTGCTATTATATTGCCGGGCGTTGTTTTGGGTGATTTTACTATTGTCGGTGCGGGCGCCATAGTAACGAAGAGCTTTAAAGATGGATATTGTGTTATTGCCGGAAATCCTGCAACTATAATAAAATTGCTAAACCGAACTGAATGTGAATCATTCGCAGCAAGTAAAAAATAAGTCACTATTCAGTAATACACTGTCTATATTTCTAGCCAGGTTTTTTCCTTCCCTGGCAACTACACTAGTAGTTATATATTTTTCAAGAAATCTTGATAAACAATCATACGGTTCATACCAGAATTTCTGGATACAATTAAACGTACTGTACCCGGTTGCCTGCTTTGGTCTTCATTCTGTAATGCTTACTTATGCTCCTTCTGTTTTAGTGAAGCTTAAAGAATGGCTCAGTTTTAATTCCTATTTATTATATGGCTTTTGGGTAATAGCACTGAGTATTGTATTTGCAACTGTACAGTATTATTCACTTCATCTGCATTTTGCTGTATCGTATTTGTTCCTGTTTGCTTATGCATTGTCATTTATTATTGAATCTATACTGATAGTATTCAGAAGTTTTACCACCATTGTAATAACCAATGTACTCTATGCCATTGCCTTCTTTTTTTTCCATTGGCAAATGCTGCACGAAGGCTATAGTCTGCAACATCTTTTTGCATGCCTGCTTATTTTGTGCTGGATAAGGCTGCTTATTTATACTATAGTCACTTATATACAGTTTAGAAAGCAACATGCAGCAGAGGGTGAGATATCAATTAAAGACGTTCGAAAGTTGTGGCTGCATTTGGGAGTGTACGATATTGTTCAAACACAATCAAACTGGATAGATAAGTTTATAATATCCTTATTACTAAGCTCAGGTATATCTGCTGTCTATTTCAATGGCACTCAAAATATACCCTTTTTACCTATATTGCTGAGTGCCGCAAGCAGTGCAGTGTTATTGCAATTGGGTAACAGACAGCAAGGTGATAATACCAACCATGCTGTTTTATTAGCTAATCAAACAGGTAGACTGCTTTCCTGTGTTGTTTTTCCTCTTTTTTTCTTTCTTCTCTTTTTCAGATATGAAATATATGACCTTCTTTACGAGGGAAAATATATACAATCAGTGCCTATTTTTTTTGTTAGCCTATTCATGCTTCCCATACGAGCCTATTCATTTACAACTATTCTGCAACATAAACACAAGGGCGGTATGATCAATACCGGGGCAATAGCGGAACTGTTACTGGCTTGCTTATTGATGTACCCACTATACCATCTGATGGATTTACCCGGTCTGGCTTTAAGCTTTGTTATTTCTACTTATTTACAGGCAGTATTTTACCTAATAGTAACAGCAAACACGCTGCAGGTAACATTTTTTTCATTGATACCTTTAACTAACTGGATATTAAAGCTTATAGTTTTTGCCACTGTATTTATAGGTATTCGTTATCTGTTTCAGCAACACCTGTCAACATTAATTAGTTTAACTTTGGGAACAGTGATGTGCATTATTTGCATTTTCATATCATTATCCATAGAATTAAAGGCAATTAAAAAACATGCGTAAGCATAAAGAAAAGTTTGAAGACATAGTAAATACCGGGTTTGGGCCACAAAGTTTTGTAGAAGGCTCCAGGCTGATCAATAAAAAAGGAGAAGCCAATCTTAAAAAAGTTGGCATGCCTTTTTGGAATCGTATAAGTGTTTATCATTCGCTTTTGCGTATGACCACAGGCAGATTCCTGCTGATCGTGTTTTTGTCTTACACTACACTTAACCTCATATTTGCACTATTATATTATTCGGTGGGTGTGGAGCATTTGGTAGGGGTAGACGGGCATAATTCTACCATGTACCAGTTTTTGGATGCCTTCTTTTTTAGTTCACAAACACTCACTACTGTTGGTTATGGCCATGTTGCACCTAGTGGCCTTGCTACCAATATCATCGCTGCATGTGAATCGTTGGTTGGTATATTGGTTTTTGCAGTTGTTACCGGCTTGCTTTATGGAAGGTTTTCAAGGCCAAGGGCATTCATTGTATTTAGCCACAATGCAATTATTGCACCTTACAAAAACAGCCAGGCTATTATGTTCCGGATTGCCTCTTATAAAAACAATTATCTTACTGATGTTGAGGCAACACTTACCGTCGCACTGCATGAAGATGTAGATAGCAAACTGGTAACAAAGTTCTACCCGTTACCACTCGAAATAAGCAAGATCAATTCTTTGGCGCTCAGTTGGACCATTGTTCATGACCTGAATGAAAAAAGCCCGCTATATGGTTATACTTATGAAGATCTGACCAACTATAGAATGGAAATGATCGTTAGTATCAAAGCATTTGATGAACATTTCTCAAACATTGTACAGCAAAGGACTTCATATACGTATCGTGAGTTGGTAGAAGGCGCTCGGTTTTTGCCCATGTTCCGCAAAGCACCCAACGGCACTCATACCATTCTTGAATTACAGAAAGTAAATGCTTTTGAGAAGGCAACACTACCCAAGATGGAAATATTAGACACAGGTAGTCTTAAGGCAAATGCCTAACTTTGGCATATGATATCGGAACATGTTTCATCTGCGAGGGCATTATCTTATTTAGATAAAGAAAATAAGAGCGGCGCACATAATTACCATCCTTTACCTGTAGTATTAACAAAAGGGGAGGGAGTATATGTATGGGATGTGGACGGTAAACGATATTATGATTTTCTTTCGGGCTATTCGGCTTTAAACCAGGGGCATTGTCATCCTAAAATCATTGCTGCACTTACAGAGCAGGCACAAAGACTTACACTTACTTCAAGGGCCTTTCATAGTGATATGCTGGGAGAATATGCTGCGTTTATAACTGATTTCTTCGGTTATGATAAAGTATTACCCATGAATAGCGGGGCAGAAGCTGTAGAAACTGCTATTAAACTGGCACGCAAATGGGGATACGAAGTAAAAGGAGTAAAAGATGGGAAAGCAAAGATAATTGTATGTGAGAATAATTTTCATGGACGTACCATCAATATTATTTCATTTAGCACAGATCCGGATGCAAAGGATGATTTTGGGCCTTTTACACCCGGCTATGAGGCGATACCCTATAATGATCTGAATGCGCTGCAACATGCGCTTTCAGATAAAGATGTAGTTGCATTCCTTGTCGAACCAATACAAGGAGAAGCGGGTGTGGTAGTTCCCGATGCAGGTTATTTACAAAAAGCTTTTGCCTTGTGTAAAGAAGCAAATGTGCTTTTTATTGCTGATGAGATACAAACCGGTTTATCCAGAACAGGAAAAATACTGGCCTGCGATCATGAAAATGTAAGGCCGGATATATTGATACTGGGTAAAGCATTATCCGGAGGCACTTTGCCAATCTCTGCTGTTCTTTGTGATGATGAGATCATGCTTACCATACAACCCGGTGAACATGGCTCTACTTATGGAGGCAGCCCGCTTGCCTGTAAAGTGGCAATTACAGCACTGAAAGTTTTGAAAGATGAAAAGATGGCTGAGAATGCTGCTATACAGGGCGCGTATTTCAGAGAAAAGATAAAAACATTAGATCACGCCAATATAGCTGTTGTAAGAGGTAAGGGATTGCTAAACGCAATTGTTATAGATCATGCTAATAAAAATACTGCATGGGAACTATGCCTTAAGATGATGGAAAATGGCTTGCTGGCAAAACCCACCCATGGTGATAAGATAAGATTAGCTCCACCACTTATTATAACGAGAGAACAAGTGGATGAATGTTTTTACATCATAAAGAAAAGCCTCGAATCAATCTCTTAACATCATATGCAACATACTGAAGCTCATTTAAAAAGCTCTGATATTGTTACTGACATTGTAATAGGTATGTCTGATGGGCTAACCGTACCCTTTGCTTTAGCAGCGGGATTGAGCGGTGCGGTAAGCACAACAGCCATAGTTATAACAGCTGGGTTGGCAGAAATTGCCGCCGGTTCTATCGCTATGGGTTTGGGTGGGTATCTCGCAGGTAAAACAGAGCAAGACCATTATAATTCAGAATTGAAAAGGGAATACAGTGAAGTTGAAAATGTACCCGATCTTGAAAAACAGGAAGTACGTGATGTATTTAAAGAAATGGGATTGAGTGAACAAACCCGTTATATCATCGCTGATGAAATGGCGAAGGATAAAGATAAATGGGTTGACTTTATGATGAAATATGAACTGGGCCTTGAAAAACCTGACCCTAAACGTGCCAGAAATAGCGCTTTGAATATTGGCATATCATATATAGTTGGAGGGTTGGTGCCATTATCTCCTTATTTCTTTGTGAAGAGGCCAATAGATGGTTTGTTTTATTCTTGTGCCATTACTATTGCTGCCTTATTTATATTTGGTTTTTTTAAAGCAAAAGCAACAGGCCAAAAACCGTGGAGCGGTGCTATACGTGTTACATTGATTGGTTCAGCGGCTGCTTCAGCAGCGTTTTTTATAGCAAGATTATTTAGCTAAAATTGATTGGAATAAGCTGAGTGCCCCTACAGGATATTTTATTTCTTCAAGATACAGGCCGTGCCCCGGTACGCTAAAATCAGCTTCAGTATTGTCTTTCCCTTCCATTACGAGCCTGAATTGCGCTACGGTCATTTTACCTCTTGCAACCTGTAATTGCGTACCTACTAAACCGCGTACCATACCTCTCAGGAACCTGTTTGCTTCAACCATATAATGTAGTTCTTTACCTCCCTCTTCCCAATATGATTGATGAATAGTGCAATTGAATGTTTTGGTCTGTGTATTGCGTTTTGAAAAACTTTCGAAAGCTGTATATTCTTTAATAATAGCAGCAGTTTGGTTTAACATGCCTCTATCTATCTTAAATGGAAAATAATACGCCCGGTTATATAAAAAGGGGTCTTTTTTGCCATAGATACGATACCTGTATTTTCGGGATGTTGCATCAAAACGGGCATTTGCATTAGGATCATTAGCGATGTATATATTTTTTATTGCGAGTGTATGAGGGAGTATGGAGTTCATATTGTACAGGAAGGTATCCTTTAATGCCTGCTCAGTATCAAAATGGTAAAAATTACAAAATGCATGTACACCCTCATCTGTTCTGCTTGCACCAAATGATTCTACGCTTGTTTTCAGAAGTGTGTTTAATGTTTTGTTTATTTCCAGTTGTACAGTGACCTGCTCACCTTGTATCTGTGAACCGTGAAAAGCTGTTCCATCATACATAACTTCCAAAAAATACCTGGCCATAGGTTGCAAATGTAATAATTGAAAGTAAAAAAGCCCCTGCAATTGCAAGGGCTTTTCAGGCACATTATGATTATTATTTGTTGGTCTCGTCGTTTTTGTATTCTATTTTTATGTCATTCAGTGGAAAATAATCCTTGTACTTTTTATATACTTCACCAGATTGCCTGATGCCATCAATATATAGTTGTCCATATTTTTTCTCTATAACGTAGTTGTCCTTATTGATTAAGCCATCTTTAGCCATTTTTCGGGTCATTACTTCCATCCCTTCCATATCTACATCTGTTACTCCCATTTTACGATTTTTAGGAGGGATAAAAGTTTTCTCCTTTTTTATCATTTCTAATTCGTGCTTTGCATTTTCTAATTCTTTCTGAGCTTTATTTAATTCTTTTCGAAGATCTTCTTTCATTTCAGGGTCTGATATGCTTTTTTTAGCTTTCTCAATATTTTCCTGTGCTGCTTCCATTGCGGATGATATATCAATATTAGACATCGTAAATCTTAAAGTGTTCACTGTGGAATTAATGGCGGAAGTGTCATTAAATACATCTTTTAGCTGTTTGTTTATTTTATCCCAGTCTACGTCTTTCATGGCTTTTTTAGCATCCAGCATTTCTATGTTTATTTTATTCCAATCTACATCCTTCATAGTTTTTTCAGCTTCTAACATTTCCTTATTTATTTTGCTCCAATTCATATCATTCTCCGACGTTTCTTTACTTATTTTACTAATATTGACATTTATATTTGAATTAAAAAGTACACTGTCACTTTCTTTATGTGCATCATCCGGGTTTATGACGATAACTTCTTTTATTCTTTTTTTCTTGGTATCGTCGCCCATTTCTTTGATGGCTTTTTTCTCTTCAGCTGGTATTTCATCTTCAGAGTCATACATCTTTTGATGCCCCTTATTATCTATAATAATGATCTTGTGGGTTGTTATTGTTACGCTGCTATCTGATTGAGTTGCTGTTTTAATTGTTTTCGTTTTTTTAGTTTGTGCACCTGCAGTATTTAAATGGCTTATTGAGAAGGTTAGTGCTAATACGATACATATTACTATCGCCAAGTAGCTATAGTTCATTGAGTCTTTTTTCATTTCCATTATTCTTTTAATACGGTTAAATAATTGGTTTTTATTTCCTGTTGCTGCCAGTTTAATTGCCAGCCTATGCGCTTGGCTTGATTCTAGTGCTGCCAATGCTTTAGCATAACAGAGTGGGTGTTGCAGCTGTCTTATAACAAGGTCGTCGCAGCAATGTTCACGTTCTCTTCTGATATTAGCAGAAATAAGCCACATGAAAGGGTTGAAAAAAAGAATGGTTTCAACAATCATTTGGAAAATATTTACTAAGTAGTCATTTCTTATAATATGTGCCAACTCATGTACCAATATAGCTTCCAATTCATCTGTCGTTAGCTGGTTAATTGTTGCTATAGGTAACAGGATCATGGGTTTTATACTACCTATTACCATTGGTATGTCAACATTTTTTGAGAAAAACATCCTTACGGGTGTAACGATATTCAGATCACCCATCAATTTGTCAAGTATCGTTTTTTCACGTTCATCAATATTTACTAATCCCTTTGTACGTAAGTTTTGTGTTTGCCGTATACCAATTGCTAACCTTAGCAGCATACAACAAATGCCAATCCAGTATATAACAACTATATAAGGAAAGTATGGATCTAATGATTGAAATAGTTTTGTTGGCAAACTGGATAGCAGATCATTATTTATTGTTGCCGATGTAAACATGATCTTGGTGAATTGTATTTGGCTGTTCTCTGCTTTATACAAAGCATAGAAGTGAAAAGCTTCCCATTTAGATATCCAGGTATTAATAAACCATATAAAAATGCTTGCTAATGCAGTCATGGATAAAATGTATTTCGCTTTTGCATGGCCTTTTCCTAAGGCTTTTAGTGCAATGAATAGAATGATAGACACTATAGTTGCCTGCAATAAAGAATAGAGAAGGGTACAGCCTAATGATCTGGCGATTAATGAAAATTCGTTCATAAAAAACAGATGAATGGTTTTACATTATTTTTTGTTTTTTCTTTCTATCTCTTCCAGGTATGTTTTTATTTTTTCCATTTCTTTTGCATCTGCCTGGTAATTACCTAAGGCCTGCATCACTAACTGCGAAGCTGATCCGTTAAATACATTATCTATCATCCTTTGTATTAATTGACCTTGTATTTGCTCACGTGATATAGCTGACTGGTACACATGTGTTTTACTTGTTTCATCACGCTTCAGCAATTTTTTTTCAATCATTATTTGCATTAGCTTAAGGGTTGTAGTATATCCGGCCTCTTTTTTCTTTTCTATTTCTTCATGTACCTCTCTTACGGTTACAGGCCCCTTCTGCCAGAGAATATTGAGAATCTCCAGTTCACTGTCTGTTGGTTTTATTTGCTTGCTCATGCGGCTATTTTTTTCCTGAAAGGGTTTATTATTAAATGACTACGAATATTTTCGTACTCAAATCTACGAATTAATTCGTAAATGCAAATTGCTTATTGACTTTTATATTTTTTTTAACAATGGGCTAAATAACAAAGCCTCCTATTGGGAGGCTTTGTGTATATAATAAAGTGGGAGGATTAGGCTATAGCGTTTATCTTTTTTACAAGACCTGATTTCAGGTTGCCTGCTTTGTTTTTATGTATGATATTGCGTTTTGCAAGCTTATCTATCATTGCTACAACTTTTGGAAGTGCTTCCTGAGCTGATTTTTTATCAGTCAGCGCTAATAATTCACGCATAGCGTTACGGGTAGTTTTACCATAATAACGGTTATGCTCACGACGTGTTTCGCTTTGGCGTACATCCTTCTGGGTAGCTTTATGATTTGCCATCTATTTTTTCTTTTTAAGGCTGCAAAGGTAAACCAAAATTACATTTATCACAAATAATTTTTAGGTGTTTTAGAAGGGTGGGAATAAGAAGTTAGCGGTATTTACATAGTGTTTTCGCTCAATATTTTCTTGGAGCGCTTAGTTAAATAGTCCTTTTTCTGTACAAAACTCTCTAATTTATCCTTCGGGATACGGAGGTTATAAGCATCAGAAGGGTAGGTGTTGTATTCGAAAAGTTCGTAATCTGTATTCCATCTGTTAAGCAAACGAAGGTCTATGCTCAGTTCCTGTGCTATCAGTTCCATGCTAAGGGGTTCTTTAAGTTTCACAATAGCCATGCTTTTCAGTTCTGAATCAGAAAACCTGTACGATTTTATGGGGTTCTTTGTTACTTCGGCAATTACCCTGCCTTGGTCATCAAATTTTACATCTATAGGCACATTACCCAAGGCAATGAATTTACTCAGATTTTCAAATATAGTAGCAGTGGCAATAAAAGCAAGTACATGGCCTTGTGTTTCTTTAGGAAGAAATGGTTTTATATCCCAAAAGTTAGTACTACCTGTTCTTGCTATAGCACGTTGCACAGGTCCAGGCCCGCTATTATAGGCAGCTATTACAAGCAACCAGTCATCTAATTGGCCGTATAATTGAACTAAATATTTTGCTGCCGCATTGGTAGATTTATACCAGTCTCTTCTCTCATCATGTTTTCTGCTCACGGTAAGCCCCATCAATTTTGCTGTTGGGCGCATTAACTGCCACGGGCCAACTGCCCCTACGCGTGATACTGCATTATGATTCAATGCTGATTCAATAACGGCGAGGTATTTAAGTTCCAGGGGTATTTTGTATTTTTTAAGCACAGTATCCATTACAGAAAAACTGCTAATGCCACGGCCCTGTACACAATTCAATGTCCACTTATGTGCCAATAAGTATTTGCGCACAAACTCGGTAACATAATCATTCATATCACCGAAATAAGCTTTTTGCCCTGCAAGCGGAACAGACTTATACTCAAATGGTTTCTTAGTTTTTTTTTCTTTTGCTGGATCTATTTTATAACCTTCGCTGATAACGATCGTATCAATCCTAGCAACTTTGGTGAATAGTGCAGACGCAGGAATACTACCTTGCTGACTGTATAATGAAGAGAATGCCGCAAGAAATATAAATACAATATACAAGCTCTTGTATGGCATGCCTTATTTAAATTTAAAGCGGTAAACCATGCAACCACAAGGGAAGCAATATAAAATGGTAATTGGTGCTTAATGAAACTTAAGCCTTAGTGCCTGATTCAGTATCCTTTTCCTTGGCACCTGCTTCTATTTCTTTTTTCACACCTTCTTTGGCGTCGTTAAACTCACGAATGCCTTTGCCAAGGCCTCTTGCCAATTCAGGTATTTTCTTACCACCAAATAACACTATTACAAGTATTATTATCCATAGCCATTCGCCACCACCCGGCATAGACAACAACATAAACGGATTAATGCTCAGTATTGACATCTGAAATAATTTAATAATTAATGCAAAAATAAGCTTTTTGCATCATTAATTGTCAGTTTAACATCATTATAATTAGTATACCAACTTATTGCAATGAACATTAACTTTTTGGCCTTGGCATGTCCTCACCTGGCTGGTAAGCTGTTTTTTCTATTTTATTGGTTACTGCCTTTATTGTAATTAAAAAATTATGAATAGCCTTCATGTCTGTTTCATCCATTCTGCTGAACGGGCCCCATGGCATAGGAGAATATTTAAATACTCGTCCGTTTTTTATACGCCTGCAAAAAGCTGTTTGATCCCACGAAGTTATTTTGCCTGTTTCATTATCTGGTGTAAGGTTCGGAGATACAAATTCCCACCCTTGTGTTTCCTCGGATGGCTCAAATATAAATCCGCCTGCAAAAGGCTGCCCTATAAAAGCACCTGTCTTCAAATCTCTTTCAGTATGGCAACCATAGCAATTTGACACACTTGTTGCCAGGTATTTACCATAAATAGCAGATGAGTCGCGTGTTACCATATGAGGAGGTGTGTCTTTAGCGCCATCGGGTTTAATAAGAAAATATTTGATAGCCTTACCTAATAAATTGTATTCAGTTGGTTTCACTAGATGTTTCACCGGGTTTTGTGCACGCAGATAAGAAATTACAGCTATCATATCTTCATCACTCATGTCTTTAAATGGCATTACAGGAATTAATGCTTCGCCTTTGCTGTTTACATTATATCGTAACGTTCTTGCTATTTCAGCATCTGTCAGGTTGCCTATCCCGGTCTCTTTATCGGGAGTAATATTCCTTGGCCTGAGTACGCAAAGGGGCAGATGTATTTCAAAGCCACCTGCAAGTGGTACTTCTTGTCCCTGGTCCACCATCGCTTCCTGCCCTTTGTCTGTATGGCAACTCGCGCAATGAGCAGGGCCATATACAAGGTATTTACCCCTGGCTATTATAGTGGAGTCTGTACTGGCTTTAATGCCTGTGGGATAAGGAGTGTCCTTGAATTTTTTATCGTAACATAATTCGATGAATAGTATAAACACGCCTACCAGTATTGCCAATACTGTAACTATGCGAAGAAGAATTTTGAGAAACTTTTTCATGCAGTTATTTTATTTACTAAGAAACAGATCGTTTTCTCACGCACACATACCCATACCACGCAAAAGGAATACATGCCATGCAACCTGCCATAAACCATGCGGGTTGTGCGTACTGTATTGCATCCCATAAGCCGATACCAAATAATATGATACCCGTAACAATAGATGGCCAGTTCTTATCCTTACCTGATACTAATGCCGCTATAATGCCACCAATAAAAGAAGCAATAGCATAAATAAGAAGTACAGAAACAAAAGCGCCAACAGGCATTAACGCCATCATTGCCTTCACCTTATTAGCATCTTCCATATCTTGCATGGTATAGCCGGCCGGCAAAGGATATATCTTCGTGTTTAGCATTTCAAGTACAAAAATGAGTGCAGCCGCTGAAACAGTGCCTACGATCGTACCGAGTGTGTATTTGAACTGTTTCATATTAGCTGAACATTATTCTCAATATAGTGGCAAGGAATAAAATAGCGAGTACCAATATTAATTGTATAGCGTTAAACGTTCTCATCTTGCCTTTCAAAACAACTAATGCGGCTCTGTCGGGTGCAGGAGAAAATACCTGCATCGCAATCTTCCCACCTAATTTCTTACCAACAAGTATTCCGTTCAACACAGCTATCACCACCAATATTATTTTTAAATACAACCAGTTTTGCCCCCAAAAAGTCCAGCTCCTGGAATGTAACAAGGCAATACCTGAGATGATCTGCACCAAAACGCCTAATTGTATGACAATAGGTAGCGTTTTCATAAGAGGTAATAAGGCACCTGATTTTGATATATCTGTGTCTACCAATTTCCAAAACTGGTGTTGAATAAAGTAAAGACCTAAGAAGCTGCCTGCGATCATGACAATGCCTATCATATGCAGTAGCAGGCCTGAGCTGTGTTCGAGATCTTGCATATTGTATTAAGTTTAGTTTTTCGAAAAATACAATAAGAGTTGAAATATTAAAATACTTAGTATGAAAAAAATATCCACATTCATAAATAACTAAAGAAATTGAAAGGAAACGTGTTCACAAAATTTCTACACAGTTAAGAATATTCCGGATAAAATAAAAGGGAACCCGAACAAAAACATGGCACAGTTTTAATTTTAGAGACACTTATTTATTATCAATGTTTTATAAAAAAAAATGTTACTGTCCCCCGTATTTATACGGGGATAATTTTTTCTTCTGCTAATCATATTTTCTTATACCCATTTTTGTTAACAAAAAAATATTAAACGGCATATACATTTAAGTATCAGCAGATTGCCTGAAAAGCTTTTCTGTATTGCATTTTAAGCCTTATCATTATTATCGATAATCGTTCTTCATACGAATACAATTATCTATTTTTCATGCCCTTTTCAACAGGGATATTTTATCACTTTTTAAAACGACTCAATTATGTCAAATGTTTTATCGATTTGGGCACAAACGCCCATTCAGTTAACTGAAAGTTTAAGCGATGCAGTATGGAGCGGAGCAGGCAAAATGGCAATCCCCGGCGGTTTTTTGCTGGTGAAAAACGATGCTCACTTTTTATATGCCGCATTAGACCTGACCGAGGATACAGGCAACGACCCATCCACCGGTGATTATTTCTGGTTCACCTTCGACCGCGACAGGAATGGCAACATTAATCCGAATTATGATGTTAACTATGGCTTGTATCCGGGACAGCCTGAAAAGATGGGTAGACAATACTACCTCGGACCGAATGCCTGGACAGGCCTATTGAACGAAGTTTCTCAAAGCAAATGCAAGATCGCATTTGAAAGTTCTCCTAATTTAGCTACTAATCATCGCGTATGGAAAATAAGATTCGACCTGAATGATCTGAATGTATCTTTAATACCATTCTTTTTTGCACCACAGCTAAAGTTTGGTATAAAAGTGCATTCTACTTCTCCTGCTTTTGATCATGACACCCCGGCCAATTTCTCATCCAGCTTTTCAGCTCTGAATACCTTGTATCTTTCAAGGAAACCTGTTGTAACACCAACACTTCAGGGTCCCGTAATGGGAACAGTAGGATTGATACCTACTACCAAGATCAATGCTGCAGGCAGGGCAACAACAGATCCTGGATATTATATAGAGGTGCAAAATGCTGCATTTGGAGGATTGCTGAACGTAATAGGTAACAGAACTACCCTTCAAAACTTATGGACAGCTGGTGCAAGAAAATATAAAGTGTTACATCGCCAGGGCACAAGCGGTTCATTCTCTGAATACAGAAGTGCCTGGTACAATTACCGTTGGAACGGTACTGACTATGAATTGGATTCTTATGGTGCCGACAGCGGTAATTATTATACGTTCCCAAATCCTGCGGTTGATTATTCAATAGACGACCTGCTCTTACAATTCGACTCTAATAATCTCACAAAAGGTCAGCATCAGTTCCAGGTGGCGTTTTATAATGCTTCTAATTTGGTGGTACCGGCTACTGCACAAACACTTACATTATTTATAGACAATGAAATACCTGTTGTTAAGATCAATTCTATCAAACATGGTGGTGTGAATGTAGATGCTTGCGCTATTGTAAATATGACAAGTGCCACAGATGGTTTAGTATTTAATATAGATGCCTTCGATGCTGATGGAGACTTGTTAAGCTGGGGGCTTTCTGCTGCATGGGGTAATAATAATGCAGAAGTAATTGCATCTGACAGTTATACAATTGCAAAGGGTACAACATGGACAGGTGTTCAAAATCTAACAATACCTGCTACAGGTGTTTGGGTTCCCGATGCCAGTTGTGCTTATGGCTTCACAGTATCTGCGTATGCACGTACAACAAACGGCTACAGCTATATTGGATATAACCAGGTAAGCAAATATCTTACTATCATCAAACCTGCCGGCATACCTATTAGTGCCGAAAGGATATTGATGCCAAAGGGTATAGCTGTCTAAGCATTCATCAAAACAAGTAATAAGATAAAAGCCCCCGCCTCGGCGGGGGCTTTTACTTAGTAAAATTGTATATAACTGCAAGATTTACAGTATTTTTTCATTACACCAGCCAGCTTGTCTTTGAACGCTAAATAAATATGACATAATTTCATGTATCGTATTTTGGAACGTTTTTTATGCATAATAATGTATGAACTTGAACAACTTTACAATAAAGGCTCAGGAAGTGGTGCAACAAGCACAACAACTGGCGTTTGATAACCAAAATCCACAGGTAGAAACGCCCCACTTACTGCAAGCCCTGTTAGATGATACAGAAGGTCCTATTCCTTATTTATTGAAGAAGAATAATATCAATCTGAATTTTGTTGAATCAAAATTAGAAGAACAAATAAAACGGTTACCTAAACTACAGGATGGCGAACCAGCGCAAACAATTAGCCGAGATATGAATAATGTATTACTTAAAACAGGTAACGCATTAAAAGCATTTGGCGATGAGTTTGTAACACCTGAACACATATTGATTGGAATATTGCAGGTAAATGATGAAACCGGCAAAATGCTTAAGGATGCTGGCCTTACTGAAAAAGGACTAATAGCAGCTATAAAAGAATTAAGAAAAGGGAATACGGTCAATTCTCAAACATCAGACCAGCAGTATAATTCTTTAGAGCGTTATGCTAAGAATTTAAATGAGCTGGCGCGCAATGGTAAACTGGATCCTGTAATTGGACGTGATGAAGAAATTCGTCGCACGCTGCATATACTTTCTCGTCGCTCTAAAAATAACCCCATTTTAGTTGGTGAACCCGGTGTAGGTAAAACAGCTATTGTAGAAGGACTTGCGCATCGTATCATTAACGGTGATGTACCCGATAACCTGAACACAAAGATCATTTTCGCGCTCGATATGGGTGCTATGATGGCCGGTGCAAAATACCGTGGTGAATTTGAAGAAAGATTGAAAGCAGTTATAAAAGAAGTAGCAGATAGTAATGGAGAGATCATACTATTTATAGACGAAATACACACACTGGTAGGTGCCGGTGCTATGGAAGGTGCTATGGATGCCGCTAATATATTGAAGCCAGCCTTAGCGCGTGGGGAGTTAAGAGCAATTGGCGCCACTACATTAAATGAATACCAAAAGTATTTCGAAAAGGATAAAGCATTGGAGCGCCGTTTTCAGAAAGTATTTGTAGATGAACCAACTCCAGAAGATGCTATATCTATTCTTCGTGGATTGAAAGACAGGTACGAAAATCACCACCACGTACGAATCAAAGATGATGCTATTATAGCAGCGGTCGAATTGTCACAGCGCTATATCACCGATCGTTTTCTACCGGATAAAGCGATAGACCTAATAGATGAGAGTGCAGCCAAGCTGAAGCTGGAAATGAATTCCATGCCCGAAGAGTTGGATGAACTGGAACGTCGTATTCGTCAGTTGGAAATAGAACGCGAAGCCATCAAGCGTGAAAATGATAAGGACAAACTCAAAGAGCTGGGACAGGAAATTGCTATGCTCACGGTAGAGCGTGATACGCTGAAAGCCAAATGGCTCGAAGAAAAAGAAATTGTCGATAAAATAAACAAGGCGAAAACCAAAATAGAAAGCCTGAAGTTGGAAGCCGAAAAAGCAGAGCGCGATGGCGATTATGGTAAGGTAGCCGAGATACGTTATGGTAAGATAAAAGAAGAAGAAGCTGAGGTAGAAAAATTATCGAAGCAACTTCATGCTATGGATGGTCAGCAAAAAAGATTGTTGAAGGAAGAAGTGGATGCAGAAGATATTGCAGAAACTGTCGCAAAGGCAACCGGTATTCCTGTGCAACGAATGTTGCAAACAGAGCGCGACAAGCTACTTCACATGGAAGAAGAATTACATAAACGTGTGATAGGTCAAGATGAAGCAATAGAGGCTGTTTCAGATGCCATTCGTCGAGGCCGTGCTGGCTTACAAGATCCTAAAAAACCAATAGGCTCATTTATATTTCTTGGTACAACAGGCGTTGGCAAAACAGAATTAGCAAAAGCACTTGCTGAGGTATTGTTTGATAATGAAAGTATGATGACGCGTATAGACATGAGCGAATACCAGGAAAAACACAGCGTTAGCAGGCTGGTAGGTGCGCCTCCCGGTTATGTGGGCTATGAGGAAGGTGGCCAGCTTACAGAAGCAGTACGCCGTAAACCATATTCTGTTGTATTGCTCGATGAAATAGAAAAGGCGCATCATGACGTATTTAATGTGCTCTTGCAAGTGTTAGATGATGGAAGGCTTACAGATAATAAGGGTAGGGTAGTGAATTTTAAGAATACCATCATTATCATGACCAGCAACCTGGGAAGTCATCTTATACAAGAGAACTTTGCGGACCTGAAGGATAAGAATTTGGAAGAGGTGGTAGAAAATACAAAAGAGCAGGTAATGGACTTGCTAAGACAAACATTAAGGCCCGAATTCCTGAATCGTGTGGACGATATTATCATGTTCCACCCGTTGATGAGAAAAGAGATACATGGTATTATACGGGTGCAATTGCAGGGGCTTCAAAAGCAATTGGCTCAGCAAAATATTGACCTTGAGTTTACCGATTATGCGGTTGATTATTTGGTAGAGCGTGGTTTTGATCCTCAGTATGGCGCCCGTCCTTTAAAACGTGTTATACAAAAAGACATCATCAATATGCTCAGCAAGAAGATCATTGCAGGTGAAATAGATAAATCAAAACCGGTATTAATAGATGTTTTCGATGGAGTAGTTGTGATGAGAAATGAATCTAAAGAGATTAAAGAAAAAACTAAAGCCAAGAGTTAAAATAAATTTATATAGTGCAAAGCGCTTACATATTTGTAAGCGCTTTTTTCGTTTGAAAATTTGAGGCTTTATAAAATATTAAGATGATAAATACTACATGAGCCATATTAAGTAAGTATCTGACAAGAAGCATCCCAATTTGATTTGTACCGAACATATCTAAGATTGACCAAATAGGGAGTGCCACCATAATTACAACACTTAATGGGTTTAGCAATCCTGTAAGTTCGTTTGTAATTTTTCTTATTCTTACCCCAACTTGGATAAATATTACTAGAGAAAAGATGAAAATGAAAAGCGTAATTAGATCAAAGAACCTTTCGACTGATATGATGATGGCACTTTTTAAGCTTAAAATATTCAATAGAATCAATAATGCATTCATTGAAAACAATATTATGTCTCTTGTTATCCATAAATTGATCCAACTTGTTGATCTGTTATTTTCAAAGTTAGTAAGATATTGATTAAGAGAGTATAGTATATATATGTCGGTGAAGCAACAAATAAAATCAAATACCTCAAAATCGTATTTAAAAAAATGTATTCCTCCAAGAGACAAATAAGTAAAAGCAAAAAACACAAATTCTGCTACACAAATAATTATTGCTAACTTAAAATTTTGCGATTTAATATTAGATGTGGCATCAAATGAAAACTCATTTTGCATATAAACCTTTGTCAATAAAGATAATAAATCTTAGTTGTTAATATTGATATACGTTATCTGCTTTTTCACTTTTGATTTTGAATTACTTTATGTTTTATGCTCAGGCGAGGTAGCCTCTAGCTTCATTTTCCGTAGCATAGGTGCGGCAAAATAAGTTACACCTACTACCACTAAGGTCATACAACCGCCAAATATTACTGCGGGCACTGTGCCCATCCATTTTGCAGTTACACCGCTTTCTAATGCCCCTAATTCGTTTGATGAACTAATGAACATGGTATTTACTGCAGCAACTCGTCCGCGCATAGCATCAGGTGTTTTTAATTGCAATATGGTTCCCCGTATCACTACACTCACTGCATCAAACATGCCTCCTAAAAACAGCATGGCAAATGCCAGTATAAATGCCCATGATAAATTACAACCCCAGAACGATCCAAAAAATTGAGTATTGGCAATATTTCCGCATACACCGAAAATAATTGTAGTTATACCAAACCCGGTAATGGCTAGTAATAATTTTCCTCCTGCATTTTTCTTTAACGGGATAAAGGAAAGTATAAACAAGGATAGTATAGAACCAATTCCGGGGGCTGCTTTCATCCATCCATAACCTACTTCTCCCACACCTAATATGTCCACAGCATATACGGGCAGCAATGCTACAGCACCGCCAAATAATACAGCGAACATGTCCAGCGAAAGTGCAGCAAGTATGACTTGTGTGCTGAATACAAATTTCAATCCCTGTTTCAGGCTTTTGGTTATTGGCTCTTTATCTTTTTTCTGTATTTCTTGTTTAGGAATAGATATGATACCAAACAATGCTACCAGTTGCATGGCAAACACGCTGATCAGGCTTGCTTCATATCCAAGTATGGCGATCAATACGCCACCTAATAAATTCCCGAATACAAATCCGCTTTGCCATGAGGTACTGCTCCACGTAGTAGCATTTACATATTCTTTTCTCGGTACAAGAAGCCCCTGTAGTGCAAAAGAAGCAGGACTGATAAATGCCCTTAATATGCCACCCATAAACACACCTACATAAATCAGGTTAACGGTCAAACCTACACCTGCTTTATGATAAAATGTGGGCCATGATAATAGCACGTAAAATGCAGATAGAAATAAATACCCCAAAACACATTGCAGCACCATTCCTTTTTTCTCACGCAGGTCTACAAAATGGCCGGAAAACAAAGAGCACCCGATCGCAGGTATTACTTCCCATAGTCCAAGCATACCTAATGTCAGCTTATCATGGGTAAGTTCTTTGTATGCCATATAACTGACTATCGCCATTTGCATATTTAAAGAAAGAATAACTGCAAAGCGTACTATCAGGTACTTGCGAAACTGTGAGTAATGTAAAGATGTGTTTTTTGCTAAAAAGCGATCTAAGAATGGCAAAATCTATCGTTTATATTACAAATGTATAGTTTAACCTCATATAGTTTATGCGGTAATTTCAGTTTCAAAAGCTAAATTTGCTATTTGTAGAATGAACCGTACCACAGGTCATATTATTTTCACAAGTATTGCACAGGCGCTGCAAGAATTAAGAGTAAATAAACTACGCACCTTTTTATCCCTCTTGGGCATCACAATTGGTATATTCTGTATCATAGCTGTACTTACTGTTTTAGATAGTATGAAAAACAACATTCAGACAGAGATGAATACTCTCGGTAGTGATGTGCTTTACCTCAATCGCTGGCCTTGGATGGATGAAGGTGGTGAATATAAATGGTGGGAGTATTGGCGTCGCCCCGGTATGTCACCAACAGAATTAAGAGCTATTGAATCGCAAGTGCCGGATGCTAAGCTCGCTACACTCTGTCTTACACTCAACAATCAAACGCTCAAACACGAAGACCTGGATGTAAGTAGTATTGTAGCTTATTCCGTTACCACAGGTTTTGATAAAATACAAAATATAGAAATTGCCAACGGCCGCTATCTTAGTTTGTCAGAATTGGAAGGTGGTGTAAATACAGTGGTTATTGGAGATGAGGTATATAAGGGGTTATTCCCGGGCAATAGAAATGCCATTGGAAATAATATTGCCTTAGGTGGCAAAAAATTTACTGTTGTAGGTATTATGAAGCGGGTGGGAAAAAATATGGCGGGTTTCGATTTTGATAATGGCGTTATCATACCATATTATGCAGCTGCGTCTTTTGTAGAAGCAAGATCATTTAATTATGATCCTGTCATTGTCGTGCAGGCAAGAAAAGGTGTGAACATAGATGAACTAAAATATGAAGTAGAAGGTGTATTGCGTCGTGTACGAAAAGTGCGTCCGGGGCAGGCCAATGATTTTGCAATTAACCAGTTGAGCCAGGTATCTGAGCGTATAGAAGCTGTTTTTGGTACAATAGACGTGATAGCGGCTGTGATTGGTGGCTTTTCTTTGATTGTGGGTGCATTTGGTATTGCTAACATCATGTTTGTAACCGTGAAGGAAAGGACAAAAATAATTGGTCTTAAAAAAGCTATTGGTGCACGTTCGAGAAGCATACTTACAGAGTTCCTTGCAGAGGCAGTTACTTTATGTATAATGGGGGGACTTATCGGCATTGTGATTGTACTGCTATTGAGTGTGTTGCTTACATATGGAGTAGATTTTAAGGTCACACTTTCTGCAAAGAATTTTTTATTAGGCATCAGCATATCTGCTATTGTAGGGGTGCTGGCGGGTTATATCCCTGCTCGCTCTGCTTCTCGTTTAGACCCTGTGGTAGCAATACGCTCAAACTGATAACATGAAAAAAGAAAAGATCCTCATTCTCGATAAAGCACGTATAGCCCGCAAGCTGCAACGCATGGCTTTCCAGTTATGGGAACATAATAGTCATGAAAAAGAAATGGTATTGGTAGGTATTGAAAAAACTGGCATGGTCATGGCAAAAGATCTTGCTGCCAGGTTGAAAAAAATAAGCCCTATAAAAGTGGAAGTTGTGTCATTGAAGCTCAATAAAAAAGAACCTTGGGAAAAAATCACTTTTACTGCAAACATCAATGGTAAGTCGGTCGTGTTGGTAGATGATGTAGCAAATTCAGGTAAAACATTATTATATGCGCTACGTCCTATGCTGGATGGTAAACCTAAAAAAATATTAATAGCGGTATTAGTTGACCGCAAGCATAAATCCTTTCCTGTGTCTTCAGATATTGTTGGCCATAGTGTAGCTACTACTATGCAGGAACATATAGAAGTGGAGACTAAGGGCGATGAAATTATTGCAGCTTATTTACAATAAATAATTACTGGTAATAAATGTACACACTGGTTATACATGGCGGAGCAGGAAATATTACACCTGCTATGATGAATAAAGAACAGGAAACCCAATACACCGCAGGCCTCAAAGCAGCTTTGGATAAAGGTTATGACGTGTTGAAAAATAGTGGCTCAGCGCTCGATGCAGTAGAGGCTGCTATCATAATAATGGAGAACGATCCTATTTTCAACGCAGGCAGAGGTTCTGTTTTTACTAAAAAGGGTTTAAACGAAATGGACGCTGCCATTATGGATGGTAGCAATTTAGCGGCTGGTGCCGTAGCTGGTGTTAGAAATGTCAAGAACCCTATTACACTTGCAAAAGCTGTTATGTTGAAATCAGGACATGTTTTTTTAAGTGGCAGTGGTGCGGGTGAGTTCGCCCTTACAAATGGTATTGAAATGGCACCTGATAATTATTTCTTCAAAAAATCTCGTTACGATCAATGGGTAAAGATCCGCGATAGCGATTATACACAACTCGATCATGAAGGTGATAATTTGAAAAGTGTGCTCCCGCAAACAGGTCATAAATTTGGTACTGTTGGTGCAGTTGCCTGTGATATCAATGGCAATCTGGCTGCCGGTACATCTACAGGTGGCATGACCAACAAACGCTATGGCCGTATTGGCGATAGCCCTGTTATTGGTGCAGGTACTTATGCTAATAATACAACCTGCGCTATTTCCTGCACCGGTCATGGAGAATTTTTTCTCAGGGCAGTTGTAGCCTACGATATATCTTGTCTGATGGAGTATAAAGGGTTATCACTGGTAGATGCATGCAATACAGTAGTAAAAGACAAGCTGGTAAAGATGGGAGGTGAAGGCGGCCTTATCGCTGTAAATGCAAAGGGGGAACATGAGTTTAGCTTCAATTCTGCCGGTATGTATCGTGCTATGCGCAATAGCGATGGTGCTGAAACAATCGCTTTCTATTCTAAATAGAAATAGCTGCTTGCACTTTTTTGGGTTTAAATAACCTGCGTATTCCTTTGTTCAAAGGCTCTTCATAAAACAGGTACAATATTAAAGATGCTGCTGTGCAAATTAAAAAAGTGGTAGTAACCAATAGTATTCTGTTCGCAATAAATCCTGATAAATAAGGCTTCGCTATATAGTCTATTATCAAAGTATGTACCAGGTAGAATGAGTACGACGTGCGCCCGAGAAATCCCAATAATTTTATAGAAAGTACTTTTTTTAAGTAAGAGCTTTCCATTACCAGGCCGTAGTACAGCATAGCTATCGGGAAGGGTAGTAACACATTGTTAAACAGTAATAACAGATCAGTATTCAGCTGTGGTTTGGAATAAATATAAGCCATGATACCGCAAATGACAGCTGTGAGCACGGTGCCTGCCAATGTCCACATCATACCCTTTGAGTGTTCAGTTCCGGATGCGTTCTTCTTACGTACAAGTAGTGCTACGAAAGCTCCTGTAAAAAAATTAATAAAATACCCAAAATAGGTTGTTGAGAATACAAACTCAGGTGTATGTAGAAAGCTTATATTTTGTTTCGAAATAAATAAAGCTATGATCGTCATTCCCACAGAAATAAGAAAAGGTATAAATAGATTATAGCGTGCGGTAAGGTATATGATCACTGGCGCAAAAGCATAGAAGCATTCCTCTACAGTCAGCGACCAACTTGGTTGAATGAGTATGGCCTCTTGGTTATGAAAGAGAGCATGAGTAAGGGTATAATTTTTCAATACTATGATTAGCGAATGATTATGCGCCAGTAATATAGCTATAGTAACGAGTAAGAAATAAACCGGGTATATCCTTGCAAACCTGTTAACGAAATAGTTTCTGAACCAATTTGTTGTCAGGTTTTTTCTGTGTAGTACAAATGAACAATTAAAAAACCGCTGAGCACGAAGAAAAAAGCCAAAACATTGATAACTACATGGCTCTCGGGTACAAATGGAAAGTGATCGAAAAATACTACCATAGCGCCAATAGCTCTTACTCCTGTAAGTGCCGGGTATTTTTCTCCGCCTATGTGTAGTTTTGGCATATTAGTCTCATTGAAAATACTGTAAATATTACAAAAACAGTTGCTTATATATTTTTTCATCTATTTTTACGCTTCATAAAAAGATAACTAAAGAGTAATGAGGCGTTTACCTTTGTCGCTACGGTATTTATTGCGCATATATATATTGGGTATTGTCTTTTTTACTTTTTTCAGGCTTGTTTTTCTTTTCAAAAGTCGGGTAGCGCTTGCACAAATACCTTTACTTATTACCTGCAAGGCCTTATTTATGGGCTTCCGTTTCGATACAGTTATCAGCGGCTATATATTGGCCCTGCCAATTGTTATACTCACCCTCGCTGACTTTGGCCGCTTTTTGTACAAACCAGTTCTCTTATGGGTCCATGTATTGCTTTGCATATTATTTTGTAACGGCTTTTTTTATTTGTGCAGCTGACGTCCCGTTTTTTCTGGCTTATAATAACCGTCTCAACTACAGCGTGCTCAACTGGACCGACTCTCCTATGTTCATGGCTAAGATGGTCTTTACTGAGTGGAGCTATCTTGTTTATTTATTACTCTTCATACTCGTCGCTGTTATTTATGTTTTGCGTGCCAATAAAATATATAAGCGCTTTAACTACGAATTTCGCTCGGATGTGCCTAAACCAAAATTCTGGATGCTTCCTATCTCGCTATTGGCAATGGCGCTCTTATTTATTGGTATCAGGGGCAGGGTAGAGCAGAAATCACCTATTATGGTAGGCACTGCATATTTCTCCAATTACGACCTTGCTAACCAGGCGGGGCTCAATCCTGTTTATACATTCATCAATAGCTGCTTCGAAGCCTTGAAGGATGAAAACAAATACCTGCACTTAATGAACGACCGGGAGGCGCTGAAAAACGTACAAGACTATTTGCATGTCGTACCTTCTAAATACAATTCACCTATCGCACGCTATGTCTCCGGTTATGTGCAGCCTGTTAAACACAATGTGGTCATCGTGCTTATGGAAGGCATGAGTGCTGGCTTTATGCGTCATGGAAATAATACCAAGGGCCTTACACCTGTGTTAGACAGCATTGCAGATAAAGGCTATTACTTCAGCAATTGCTACTCTGCGGGTGTGCATACTTTCAATGGCATATTTTCTACCCTCTATTCTTTTCCCGCGCTCATGGCGCGTCATACCATGGTGGGCGCTGTCATTCCGCACTATTCAGGACTGCCTTATGTAATGAAGCAATACGGTTATCAGAATGTTTATTTCACCACACACGACGAACAATTCGACAATGTGGGCGGCTTCCTTACTTCTAATTATTTCGACCGCATCGTTAGCCAGAAAGATTATCCTGCATCTGCAGTGGTAAGCGCTTTGGGCGTGCCCGATCATTTTATGTTCGACGAGGCCATACCCGTTTTCAATACCTATGCTGCAGCGCAAAAAACATTTTTCGCTTGTTTAATGACAGGCTCCAATCATGCACCATACACCGTTCCCGATGGTATTCCGTTTAC